>JBDIAF010000022.1:0-10958 GCA_039812245.1 Agromyces sp.
CGTGATCGCCGCGCTCGTCGCGCTCGGATGGTTCCCCAAGCTGGGCTCCCTGAAGAAGGACGTGCTGCGCGCGGTGGCCGCGGGCGACGTCTTCCCGCCCGGCACCACCGACGAGGAGCGCGCCGCGGAGGGAGCACCCGCCGCGACGGTCGAGGTGGGCGAGTTCGCCGCGCAGGGCGATGCGGGGGAGCGCGCGGTCGCGCCCGCGCCCGTCGCCGTCGCGACGCGCGCCGCGGGCATCGCGAAGCCCCGCCCCTGGAACTTCGTCGTGCCGATCGCCGTGATGATCGCCGTGACGATCCTCACCGAGGTCGACGTCCTGAAGGGCACGGTCGCCGCCCTCCTCGTCGCGATCGTGATGTACACGGCGCAGCGTCGCCTCGGCATCCGCAAGGTGTTCGACGCCGCCTTCGACGGCGTCGGCAGCATGCTGTTCGTCATCGTGCTCACGGCGCTCGCCTTCATGGTGCAGCACATGAACATCGACCTGGAGCTCGCCGACTTCGTGATCGACTCGACCGAGCCGTACATGTCCGGCGCGCTGCTTCCGGCCGTCGTGTTCCTCGTCTGCGGCGTGTACGCCTACGCGACCGGCTCCTTCTGGGACCTCGCCGCCGTGATCACGCCGATCGTGATCCCGCTCGCCCTCGCGATGGACGTCGACCCGATCATCGCCGGCGCCGCAGTGTTCTCGGGCGCCGCGCTCGGCTCGACGACGTGCCTCTACGGCGACGGCATCATCCTCGCCTCGCGGTCGACCGGCATCAAGCCGCTCAGCCTGATGACCGCCATCCTCCCGTACGCCGGGATCGCCGCAGCGCTCTCGCTCGTGCTGTACCTGATCGTCGGATTCGCGGGCGCCTGAGCGGCTCCGCGGGCCGATCGTCCCGAGTGCGGGCGGCGAGCCGGAGGATTCCCGGTGTCGCTGCCCGCATTCCGGCTCGGGCTGCCTAGGCTCGAACTCGATGATCCGCTTCGATTCCGTCACCAAGAACTATCCGGGCCAGTCCCGCCCTGCCCTGAACGACGTCGGGGTCGAGATCCTGCGCGGCGAGTTCGTCTTCCTCGTCGGGGCCTCTGGGTCGGGCAAGTCGAGCTTCCTGCGGCTGATCCTGCGCGAGGAGAAGCCCACCAAGGGCGACATCCACGTGCTCGGCCAGCACCTCGGCTCCATCTCGAGCCGCAAGGTGCCGTACTTCCGGCGCAACCTCGGCGTCGTCTTCCAGGACTTCCGGCTGCTGCCCAACAAGTCGGTCTACGACAACGTGGCGTTCACGCTGCGGGTCATCGGCAAGTCGCGCGGCTACATCCAGTCCGCCGTGCCCGAGACGCTCAAGCTCGTCGGCCTCGACGGCAAGGGCAAGCGCATGCCGCACGAGCTCTCGGGCGGCGAGCAGCAGCGCGTCGCCATCGCGCGCGCCATCGTGAACAAGCCGCAGATCCTGCTCGCCGACGAGCCGACCGGCAACCTCGACCCCGTCACGAGCGCCGGCATCATGACGCTGCTCGAGCGCATCAGCGCCGGCGGCACCACGATCATCATGGCCACCCACGAGGCCGGCATCGTCGACCAGATGCAGCGCCGCGTGATCGAGCTGTCCGCCGGGCAGATCGTGCGCGACGAGCGCGAGGCCGGCTACGACGGGCAGACCGTTCGCGACGTCGACCGGGTCCGCTCGGCGCGCGCGACGGTCGCCGCCCCCGCGGATGCCTCGGCCGGCGCCGCCCCCGAGGCGCAGACGCCCGGCCGCGAGGCCGAGGCCGTCGACGTCGCCGGCCCCGCCGTCGAGCCGACCATCACGGCCGCCGCGCCCAAGGTCACCGCCGAGGTCATGCGCGAGGCGCCGCCGCTGTACGTCGAGCCCGAGGAGACCAAGGACGCGGTCACCGAGGAGGCGGCCGCGATCACGGCGGCCGCGACCGGCCAGATCGACGTCGACCCCGAGAAGCTGCGCGCCGCGCCGGAGCCCGCGGACGAGGCATCCGGGCCGCCCTTGACCCTCGCCGAGCGATTGGGGCTGCGCGCCCCCGGCGGACCGCGCGCCGAAGACGACCAGCAGGAAGTGGGGCCGACGAAGTGAGGATCGGACTCGTGCTCGGCGAGGCCGCCAGCGGTCTGCGCCGCAACGCCTCGATGGTCGTCTCAGTGGTGCTCGTCACCTTCGTGTCGCTCACCTTCGTCGGCACCGCCGCGCTGCTGCAGCTGCAGATCGCGCAGATGAAGAACTACTGGTACGACCGCGCCCAGGTGGCGGTGTACCTGTGCACCTCGCTGTCGAGCACCGCGGGGTGCACCGACGGCGAGGCCACCGACGAGCAGAAGGCGGCCGTCGAGGCGCAGCTCGAGGGCGACACCCTCGCGCCCTACATCGACAAGTACTACTTCGAGGACCACGAGCAGGCGTACGAGAACTTCCAGGAGCAGTTCAAGGGCAGCCCAGCGGCCGACTACGTCACGCCCGAGGTGCTGAACGAGAGCTTCTGGGTGAACCTGAAGGACCCCGACGACTCCGACGTGCTCGTCGAGGCCCTCGCCGGCATGCCGGGCGTCGAGTCGGTGAGCGACCAGCGGCGCCTGCTCGACCAGATCTTCGACGTGCTGAACGCGGCGAGCTTCACGGCCATCGCCATCGCGGCCATCATGCTCGTCGCGGCCGCGCTGCTGATCGCGACGACGATCCGGCTGTCGGCGTTCTCGCGAAGGCGAGAGCTCGGCATCATGCGACTCGTGGGTGCCTCGAACCGGTTCATCCAGACGCCGTTCGTGCTCGAGGGCGTCTTCGCCGGGCTCATCGGCTCGCTGTTGGCGGGTGGCGCCGTGGTGGCGATCGTGCAGCTCTTCGTGCAGGGCTACCTCGCGCAGAAGCTCGCGTTCACCTTCGTCGACCTGACCGACGCACTGCTCGTGGTGCCGTTGCTCATCGTCGTCGGCGTACTGCTGGCGGCGATCTCGGCGGGCATCGCGATCACGCGCTACCTGAAGGTCTGATTCGGATAGACTGAACGGCTCGTCCCGGCGGCCTGCCGGGGCATCCGTTCATCGAACCAGATCGCAGAGGAGTCGGCCGTGCCCAGGGAACGCGGAGAGAAGGTCGTCGCGACCAACCGCAAGGCGCGGCACGAGTACACCATCGAGGACACCTACGAAGCCGGTGTGGTGCTCCAGGGCACCGAGGTGAAGTCGCTGCGCGAGGGGCGGGCGTCGCTCGTCGACGGCTACGCCTTCATCGACGGCGGCGAGATGTGGCTCGACGCGGTGCACATCCCCGAGTACACCGAGGGCACGTGGAACAACCACGCCCCCCGGCGCAAGCGCAAGCTGCTGCTGCACAAGCACGAGATCGTGAAGATCAGCCACCGCATCCAGGGCGGCGGCTACACGCTCATCCCGCTGTCCATCTACTTCAAGGACGGGCGGGCGAAGGTCGAGATCGCGATCGCGAAGGGCAAGCGCGAGTACGACAAGCGCCAGGCGCTGCGCGAGCGGCAGGACAAGCGCGAGGCCGACCGCGCCATGTCGAGCCGGCGCCACCTGGGGGAGTAGCCGGCGCTGGCGCCGCACCGCCCGCCCTCGGGTGGACGGCGGTAGGCTCCGAGGGATGGAGACTTCGACGCGGATCGCCGTGCCCGGCACGTTCAACTTCCGAGACGTGGGCGGTCTGGCCGCGCGCGGAGGAACCGTGCGCGAGGGGGTGCTGTTCCGCTCCGACGGGCTGCACAGGCTCGGCGAGGCGGGCAAGCAGCGCCTGCGCCAGCTCGGCGTGGGCATCGTGATCGACCTGCGCGACGAGCGGGAGTCGCAGGCCATGCCCGACGACCTCGACGGCCTCGACGTCGAGGTGCTGCGCCTGCCGGTGTTCGAGGGCTCGGGCGCCTCGCAGGGGGCGGCCGGCATCTCGCTCGTCGCGCTGTACGAGCGCATCGTCACGCTGCACGCCTCGGTCGTCGTCGACGCCATTCGCGAGATCTCCACCGCCGGCATGCATCCCGACGGCGAACAGGCGGTCGTCGTCCACTGCACCGCGGGCAAGGACCGCACCGGTATCGTCGTCGCGCTCGCGCTGCTCGCCGTCGGCGTCGACCGCGAGCTGGTGATCGCCGACTACGAGCAGACCGAGCAGAATCTCGCCGGCGAGTGGCTCGAGGGCATGGTGGCGATGGTCGCCCGCTACGGCGTGCCCGACACCCCCGAGCTGCGCGCGCTCATGGGCGGCAGCCCGCGCGAGGCGATCGAGTCGGCGATCGAGCTCGTCGAGCGCGACCACGGCAGCGTGCGCGACTACCTGCTCGCTTCGGGCCTCACCCTGGACGAGCTCGCGACGCTCGAGAATCGGCTCGTCGCGCGAGGCTGAGCACTCAGACGGGTACCGCGCTGAAGCGCGCGTCGACGGATGCCTGGACGACGAGCTCGGCCGGGACGAACTCGCTGCTCGGCGCCGCGGAATCCATGAAGGCGACCGACTTCGCCATGACCGCGCGCGCCATCGGCGCCGGTCGGGCGTCGAGCAGCCCGGAGTCGGCGAGCTCGACCGGCACCGGCGCGCCGAGCCCGAGGGCCTCGGCGTAGACGCGTGCCTTCGCGACCGCCTCGGCGACCGCCCCGCGCTGCGCGCGCTCGCGGACGAGCGCCCTCGTGGCATCCGTCAGTCGCCAGTCGACGCCGCCGAGGGCGACGTCGTCGCCGGTCACCGACTCGCTCACCCACGCCGAGAGCGCTCCGAGATCGCGGAACACGACCTCGACCTCGCCCCGGCTCTCGTGCACCAGGGGGAGCTGGCGACCCTCGCTGTTGAACGGGCGGTGCGACCAGACGCGCAGCTGGCCCGCCGACCAGGTGTCGAGCACGCCGGATGCCTCGAGCCGGCGCACCTCGACCAGCAGTCGCTCGTGGGCGGCGTTCGCCCGCTCGATCACGGCGGCGCGCTCGGGGCCCGAAGCGCCGACCGAGAGCTGCACCGCGCCGAGCTCGGGCTCGACGCGCTCTTCCGCGGTGGCGGAAACGGCGATGACGGTGCTCATCGATGACCTCCAGCTCGGTGATGCCGGGCAGGGCGCCCGGGAATGGCGATCGTGCGCCGGTTGTTCTAGACTGTAAGGCCGCGCACCGACATCCGGAAACGGATCCGGCGCCGGCTTGGCAATTCCACAGCGTGCGACAACGACCCGCCGAACCGGGCCCGGATCACTCGGGCGAGACGGTGCGGTGACCATGGGGATGATCGGTTTCGACATCGCCTGTGTGCTCACGAGAAGCGGGCCGAGGATGCAGGGTTATCTCGTAAACGATCTCTGCGAACAAATAACTGCCAATAAGAAGCAGTCCGACTTCGCCCTCGCCGCCTAAGGCGAGCTCGTAAGTCCGTCAGCCCGTGGGTCCGTTCCCGCTACGGTGTCTGGCGTCAGCTAGGGAACTCGCTGCGCGTCGTCGCCTGAGCGACGCGTGGGACTCTTTCAGGCTGGGCCCGTCGACGTGGATGCCTGTGGCGAACGTCGGGGCCGAGGAGAACGCCTCACAGGATGCGCCCGGAGAAGGCGTGAAATCTCAGCGATGGACGGGGGTTCAATTCCCCCCATCTCCACCACCGGTCGTTGTCGCACGTTGTCGAACTCCCCGGTCGCAGGCCGGGGAGTTCGTCGTCTCCGGGGTGCGCGAGGCCGGCACCGCCGCCCTCAGTCCGTGAACGCCCCCGCGCAGAACTCGCAGTCGTACTCGTCGCAGTACCAGGTCTGGGGTTCGTCCATCATCGGATCCTTCTCGGCGGTGCTCGCGCGGGGGAGCGCTTCGCGCCACCTTCGCAGCGATCGGGGCGGGTGCGCCATGGCCACGATGGACAGAGCTGTGCGCGACGGTGGACGGAACGTCCAGTCCCGCTGAGGGCGGGCCAGTGCCGCCTACCGCGGTCGACGCGGGCGTGACCGGTCACGATACGATCGAGCGATGGGCTACCTCGCGGCATCCGACCGATACGACCACATGCGCTACCGCCGCTCCGGGCGTTCGGGCCTGCAGCTCCCGCTGCTCTCGCTCGGACTCTGGCAGAACTTCGGCGACGACCGTCCGCTCGAGACGCAGCGCGCCATCGTGCACCGCGCCTTCGACCGGGGCGTCACGCACTTCGACCTCGCGAACAACTACGGCCCGCCGTACGGCGCCTCCGAGCAGAACTTCGGCCGGCTGCTGGCCGGCGACCTCGGGGCCTACCGCGACGAGCTCGTCGTCTCGACGAAGGCCGGCTGGGACATGTGGCCGGGCGCGCACGGCGTCGGCGGCAGCCGCAAGTACCTCGTCGCGAGCCTCGATCGCTCGCTCGCGAGCCTCGGCCTCGACTACGTCGACATCTTCTACCACCACCGGCCCGACCCCGGCACCCCGCTGGAGGAGACGGCGGCAGCGCTCGACCACGTCGTGCGCCAGGGCAAGGCGCTCTACGTCGGCATCTCCTCGTACTCGACCGAGCAGAGCCGCGAGATGGCGCGCCTGCTCGCCGATCTGGGCACGCCGCTCACGATCCACCAGCCCTCGTACTCGATGCTGAACCGCTGGATCGAGACCGAGGGGCTGCTCGACGCCGCGGCCGAGCTCGGCTTCGGCGTCATCGGCTTCACCGCACTCGCGCAGGGCCTGCTCACCGGCAAGTACCTCGGCGGCGTGCCCGAGGGCTCGCGCGGCGCCTCCGACGGCTCGCTCGACCGGGGCGTGCTGACCGACGCGACCGTGTCGCACCTCCGGGCGCTGAACGACATCGCCGCCGCGCGCGGCCAGTCCCTCGCGCAGCTGGCCCTCGCCTGGGCGCTTCGCGACTCGCGCGTGACGAGCCTCGTGATCGGCGCCTCGAGCGTCGCGCAGCTCGACGAGAACCTCGACGCGCTCGAGCGTGCGGAGTTCGAGTCGGCCGAGCTCGCCGCCATCGACGAGCACGCCGTCGACTCGGGCGTCGACCTCTGGGCCGATGCGCGCGGTGGAGGAGCGCTGCCGGTGCTGAAGCCCTGACCTCGGGGCTCCGGCGGCGAGACCCCGTCGGGCGCCGTGCCGCACGACGCACGCGAAGGCCGCGTCACCTGCTGGTGACGCGGCCTTCGCGCGTCGTCAGGGGTTGTCGATGCGATGCGCGAGCAGCTGCTGCGCGTGCAGGGTCGCCGCGACGGCGTCGCCCGTCTCGGCGAACACCGTGGCCGTCTTCGCGGCGCCGATCGCGCCGCCCATGAGGGCGCCCGAGGTCATGTCGCGGTGCAGCCGGGCGACGAGGCGCCCCTGGTCGTCGGCCATGAAGTCCACGACGAGGTTCACGACGAACTTGGAGCCGGCCATCGCGCCGAGCAGCAGGGTGCGCGAGGTGCTGCCGCGCTTGGCGTAGAAGCCGCCGTTCGGAGTGGCCGTGATCGCGAATCCCTGCGCCTCGAGGGCGCCCTGCAGCGCGCCGCGCGCGACGCCGTGGTCGCCGTTCAGGAAGTAGTCGTACGAGGAGGGCATTCGGGCTCCAGTCGGATCGGTTCGGGTGCAGCTCGACGGTACCGGCTGGCGGCCCCCGTTCGGGGCAGGCCGCACCGTCGAAGCACAGGAGCCTCAGTCGAGCGCCGCGAGCACCGCGTCGTGCAGCAGTCCGTTCGTCGCCAGCGCGCTGCCGTGGCCGGGCCCGCGCTCGCCCGTGATCGAGGTGAACCGGCCGCCCGCCTCCTCGACGATCGGAATCAGGGCGGCGAGGTCGTAGACCTTCACGTCGAACTCGCCCGCGATGTCGATGACGCCTTCGGCGAGCAGCATGTACGACCACAGGTCGCCGTAGGCGCGGTCGCGCCAGACCAGCTCGGAGAGGGCGAGCAGCCGGTCGAGGTAGCCGGCGTCGCGCCACTGCGCGAGGCTCTGGAAGCTGAGCGAGGCGTCGTCGAGGGCGGCCACCGCCGACACGGCGAGGCGGCGCGGCTCGGCGGGCGAGGCATCCGTCGCCGGTCGTACGGTCGTCGCGCTCGACTCGGACGTCGTGCCCGGAGCGTCGATCGTCCAGGCGCCGTCTCCGCGCGACGCCCACCAGCGCCGGCCCATCGCCGGTGCCGAGACCACGCCCACGACGGGCTCGCCGTCGACCGCGAGGGCGATGAGGGTGCCCCAGACCGGGACGCCGCGGAGGAAGTTCGCGGTGCCGTCGATGGGGTCGATGATCCACTGCCGGCTGGAGGTGCCCTCGGTGCCGAACTCCTCGCCGATGATGCCGTCCTCCGGGCGGGCGGCGGCGAGGCGTTCGCGGATGGCGCGCTCGGTGGCGAGGTCGGCCTCGGTCACGGGCGTGCGGTCGGGCTTCGTGCGGACCTCGAGGTCGACGGCGCGGAAACGGCCGAGCGAGACGCGGTCGGCGAGGTCGGCGAGTTCGAGCGCGAGGGCGAGGTCTTCGGCGTACGAGGCGGTCACCCGATCAGCGTATCGGCCGCCCGCGAACGGCAGGCGACGGCCGTCGGCCCTCGATTGGCGCATTCGCCACCGAGCTGATAGCGTGGTCTCTCGGTTCGGGGTCCGAAACGGGAACCGCAACTGCGCACCTCTAGCTCAATCGGCAGAGCAACTGACTCTTAATCAGTGGGTTCAGGGTTCAAGTCCCTGGGGGTGCACCATGAGAGCCCCGGCGAGAGATCGCCGGGGCTTCGTCGTTGCTGCGACCGCGTGCGCTGCTCGACGCGGGCGAGTAGCGTCGGCCTCATGTGCGGCCGATTCACCCTGAACGAGCAGCCGACCCACCTCGCGGCGGCGCTGCAGGCGACGCTCGGCGAGTTCGCCGACTGGCAGCCGTCGTTCAACCTCGCCCCGACCGACACGATCCCCGTCTTCATCCAGTCGGCCAAGGGCGGCGACGAGCCGGTGCGGCGGCTCGAGCCGGCCCGGTGGGGGCTCGTGCCCGGCTGGTCGAAGGAACTGAAGACCAAGTTCCCGACCTTCAACGCCCGCTCCGAGGATCTCGCGACGAAGGCGACCTGGCGGGGCCCGCTGAAGCAGCACCGCGCGATCGTGCCGATGAGCGGCTGGTACGAGTGGACGGGGGAGAAGGGGTCGAAGATCCCGCACTTCATCCACCACCCCGACGGTGAACTGCTCGGCGCGGCCGGCCTGTACTCGTGGTGGCGCGACCACTCGAAGGACGATGACGATCCCGACCGGTGGGTGCTGACGGCGACGATCCTCACGAGCGACGCCGTCGACGAGCTGATCGGCATCCACGACCGCTCACCCGTCCCGCTGCCCCGCGAGCTGTGGGAGTGGTGGACCGATCCCGCCGCGACCGGGGACCAGATCATGGTCGACCGGGCGATCGAAGCGGCACTGCCGATCGCGCACGACCTCGTCGAGTACGCGGTGCGTCCGATCCGGTCGGCCACCGTGGACGGCCCCGAGCTGATCGAGCCGGCATAGCGTCCTGCGCATCGACTGGAGCGGCGCATCGAACCGGGCGCGCATCCGCCGCGTTCGACGCTAGTCGTCGACGCCCCTCGCCATGAGCGCCTCGCCGAGCTGGTCCGCGGTGCGCAGCGCGCGCACGATGACGGGCACCGCGACGGCCCGGATGGAGCCCTCGCCGCCGCGCGCCCTGCGGGCCTCGAGCACCTCGGCGACGATCTCGCCGAGCAGCGGGATGCAGCGGATCGTGAGCGCCAGCACGAGCCCCACCCGGTCGGGATCCACCCAGCGGCGGAACGGGCGCAGCACGAGCTGCATCGCGTCGAGCGTCTCAGAGACCGGGGTCGTGAGCGAGTAGAGCGCAGCGAGCGCCACGGCGAGCAGCAGCCGCAGCCCGACCGTCACCGCGAGCTCCCAGCCCGCGAGCAGCAGCTGCAGGGGCACGGCGAGCACGAGGATCCAGGCGAGCGGCACGAGCTGGCGCCACACGGCGGCGAGCGGCACTCGCGCCACGAGCACGAGGGCGAGCACGACGACGGATGCCCCGGCGAGCACGAGCACCGAGTGCTGCACGGCGATCGCGGCGACGAGCACCGAGAGCACCGCGAGCTTCACGATCGCGGGTGCGCGGTGCACGAGCGAGGTGCCGGGGGAGTAGACGCCGATCATCGCTCAGCCCCCGGCGTGCTGCGCGGGTTCGTCGAGGTCGCGCTCGATGAGCGCGCGGTACTGCGCGAGCGCGACGGCGGGCACGTCGTCGCAGACGACGCGACCCGACTCCATGACGATGACGCGGTCGAAGTCCTCGAGCAGCTCGAGCTGATGGCTGACCACCACGAGCTGCTCGTCGAGCTCGGCGAAATGCCGGGCGACCCGGCGGGCGTTGCGGGCGTCGAGCAGCGTCGTCGGCTCGTCGGCCACGACGACGGCCGGTTCGGCGACGAGCACCGCGGCGAGGGCGAGCAGCTGCTTCTGCCCGCCCGAGAGCCGGTGGGCCGGACGCTCGGCGAGGGCGGTCAGCCCGAAGCGCGCGAGGGCGGAGTCGACGCGGGCCGAGGCATCCGCCTTCGGCAGCTTCAGCCGTCGCAGCGAGAACGCGACGTCCTCGCGCACCGTCGGCATGACGATCTGGGTGTCGGCGTTCGTGAAGACGAAGCCGACCCGGCGGCGCACCTCGCGGCCGTGGCGGGCGACGTCGAGCCCGTCGACGACGACTCGTCCCTCCGCGGGCTCGACGAGGCCGTTGATCATGCGGGCCAGGGTCGACTTGCCGGAGCCGTTGGCGCCGACGATGCCGACGCGCCGCTCGGTGATCGTGAGCGAGACGTCGTCGACGACGCGCACGCCCTCGAAGGCGTGGCCCACGCGGTCGAAAACGATCTCGCTCATGCGACCCGCTCCACGACCATCGCGATGCCCTGTCCGCCGCCGATCGAGCAGGCCGCGAGACCCGGCCGGTCGTCGTCGCCGGCGAGCATGCGCGCGGCGACGCCGACGAGCAGCACGGCGCCCGACGCGCCCCACGGGTGGCCGAGCGCGATCGCGCCGCCGTCGCCGGAGACGACCGCCTCGTCGA
>JBDIAF010000023.1:0-10919 GCA_039812245.1 Agromyces sp.
AGGGCGGCCACAGCGACGACGGCGATTCGCGCGAGGCATCCGCGATTCTTTGTCAGGACTCTTTCCGAATGGCTCGCCCGCTTGATAGCTTCCTGCGAACGTCACCCGACGTGCAGCGCGAACCGTCCCGTGCCCGACACCGATCGATGAGGATTCCATGTCACGACGCACCCACCTGCGACCACTCGCCGTCCTCGGCGCCGCGACCGCGATGGTCGCGGTCGCCGCCGCCTCCCCCGCCGCGGCGAAGCCGCACCAGCAGGCGTCCGGCCCCGACGAGATCAACGGCTACCGCACCGTCGGCTATCTCATGGCCGACAGCCCCGTCACCCGCGACTTCCAGGTGGAGGACCTGCTGACGACCGGCGCGATCGAGGACGTGACGCACATCAACTACGCCTTCGGCAACGTGACCGCGAACCTGAGGTGCGAGATCACCGACGTGCCCGGGGAGGGCGACGCCTACAACGACTACCTGCGCCTCGTCGGGCCGCAGGACTCGGTCGACGGCAAGAACGACAAGGCCAACAAGCACCAGGGCATCGCCGGCAACTTCAACCAGCTGCGCAAGCTCAAGGCCGTGAGCCCGGACACGAAGGTGCTGATCTCGCTCGGCGGCTGGACCTGGTCGGATCACTTCTCGGCGGCCGCAGCGACGCCCGAGAGCCGCTCCGCCCTCGTCTCGTCGTGCATCGACGTGTACCTGAAGGGGAACCTGCCGAAGGTCGGCAACCTCGGCGGGCCGGGCTCCGCGGCCGGCATCTTCGACGGCATCGACGTCGACTGGGAGTGGCCGGTGAACGGCGGCGAGACGGCCAACGCCTCCCCCGCCGACCGTGAGAACTTCCTCGCGCTCATGGAGGAGTTCCGCACCCAGCTCGACGCGTACGGCGCCGAGACGGGCGAGGACTACCTGCTCACGGCCTTCGCCCCCGCAGGCGGCTGGAACACGAACGCGGGCGGGTGGACCGACCCCCGACTGTTCCAGGCGGTCGACTGGATCAACATCCAGGGCTACGACTACGCCGGCGGCTGGACCGGCAACACCGGTCACCAGGGCAACCTGCACCCCGACGGCGCCAACAACTGGGGCCTCGCGCTCGACAACGCCGTCGGCCTCTACACCGCCGCGGGAGCCCGCCCCGACCAGCTGAACATCGGACTCGCCGCCTACGGCCAGGGCTGGACGGGCGTCACCGTCGGCGACCGCGCCGGGTGGACCCCCGACCCCGCCGTCTCGTCGATCGGCACCAAGCCGTACTACGAGATCCGCTCGGTCGGCGACGGATACTTCGACCCCGCCATCGGCGCCTCGTGGCGCTTCGACGCCGCGACCGGCGAGTGGTGGAGCCTCGACGACCAGAACTCGGTGCGAGCCAAGGGCGAATGGCTCGCCTCGCAGGGCTTCGGCGGCGCCATGTGGTGGGACCTCTCGGGCGACTACCGCAACGAGCTCGGCGGCGCGCTCGGCGACGCCCTGCGCGGCGCGCAGGCGGGGCCCCTCGACTGAGTGCCACCACCCCCGAACGAACGGATGCCTCGGAGCGAACGCGCTCCGAGGCATCCGGCGTCTGGGCGAGGTCGTGCGCCCTGCGCCGCTACTCGCCGGGCGAGGGGTTCGACGCGACGAGCTCGACGCTGAGGGGCGCCCAACGCGTGCCGGGCCAGCCGTACATGCCATGCCCCTGTTCGACGGTCGCCGGGAAGATGCGCCACGGCACCTGGTAGTGCTCGGCGAACTCGTCGAGCTCGAGCCCCGCGGCGCGCAGCGCGCCGATCGTCTCGCCGAGCGGATGCATCCACTCCCAGGTGCGGGTGTTCGCGAGCCGCGCCGCCGCGTCGGCGTAGTCGTCGCCGCTGTCGACGATGTCGGGCTCGTCGCCTGCGTACGCGTAGCGCAGGCTCGGCAGCCCGTCGGGGCCGTTGTCGCCGTCGAGCATGTACGCCGCCGGGTGCCCGTCGGCGAAGTAGAGCCGCCCGCCCGGCTTCAGGAACCAGGCGATGATGCGCGCCCACTCGGCGACGTCGGGCAGCCAGCCGATCGTGCCCCACGTCGTGAACACGAGGTCGAACGATTCGGGCTCCGGCAGCATGTGCCGCGCGTCGTACACGTTTGCCTCGACGAAGCGCGCTCGATCGGCGACGCCCAGCTCGGCCGCCATGCGCCGGGCCTCCTCGACGGCCGGCGCCGAGAAGTCGAGGCCGACCACGCTCGCACCGGCCTGCACGAGCGAGAGCGAGTCCGAGCCGAAGTGGCACTGCAGGTGCAGTACCCGCACGCCCTCGAGCCCGTCGGGGAAGAGGCGGGCGACCCCCGCCGCGGCGATCGGGTCGAGCAGGCTGCCGCCGGCCCGCAGCGCCGAACGGTCGTAGAACTCGGATGCCACGTGCAGCGGCACCCGTTCGTCCCAGTTCGCCCGGTTGGCCTCGAGCCACTCGCCCGCGCGCAGGTCGATCGAGGGCCGCGCCGCGGCATCCGTCACTGCGCCGCCTTCTCGGCGTCGTTCAACGCGATCATCTTCGAGATCGTGTCGGCGAGCTTCGCGTCGGCCGCGCCGTAGGCGGCCCAGTCGCCGGCGGCGAGGGCGGCCTGCTTGTCGGCGAGCGCCTGCTTGGCCTGGTTGAGCAGTGCCTGCATCTCGTCGCTCGGCGTCTGCGGCGAGGTCGGCGTACCGCCGTCGCCGCCGTCGCCGCCGCCGTCGGTGGCAGGCGGCTGCTCCGTGTCGGGCTCGACCTGCTCGTCACCTGCCGCTGCTCCCGACTCGCCGCCGAACAGCACGTTCAGCGCCTGGTCGAGCGTGTCCTGGAAGGCGATCTGGTCGCCGAAGGCGACGAGCACCTTCTGCAGCACCGGGTAGCTCGTGCCACCCGTCGACTTCACGTAGACCGGCTGCACGTACAGCAGGCCGCCGCCCACGGGCACCGTGAGCAGGTTGCCGTTGATGACGTCGGACTGGCCCTGCTTCAGCAGGTTGAGCGATGCCGACACCGTCGGGTCGGAGTTGAACTTCGCCTGCACCTGGCCGGGGCCGGGCACGTTGTCGTCCTCGGGGAGCGTGAGCAGGCGCAGCTTGCCGTAGCCCTCGGCCCGCTTGCCGTCCTCGGCGCCCGCGTCGGAGTCGACGGCCAGGTAGCCGCGCAGCACGTTCCGGCTCGACTCGCCCTTCGCATCGGGGATGAACGTCGAGTACAGCGAGTACGACGGCGCCTCCTGACCGGGCATCTGCATCGTCAGGTAGTAGGGCGGCTGCAGCTCGGTGCTCTGCGCCGAGGCGGTCGGCTCCTTCGGCGTGGTCCACGCGTCTTCGCGCGAGTAGAACGGGTCGGCCTCGGTGACGTGGTACCGGCCGAGCACCTCGCGCTGCACCTTGAACAGGTCGGAGGGGTAGCGGACGTGGCTGATCAGCTCGCCCGACATCTCGCTCATCGGCTGCACCGCCGTCGGGAACACCTTCTGCCAGGTCTTGAGGATGGGGTCCTCGGCATCCCACGCGTACAGCGTGACGCTGCCGTCGTACGCGTCGACCGTGGCCTTCACCGAGTTGCGGATGTAGTTGATCTCGTCGAAGGCGAGGGACGGGGCGGCGCCCTCGCTGTCGGAGATCGCCTCGCTGAGGCTCACCTTGTTCGAGTACGGGTACTGGTCGGTCATCGTGTACCCGTCGACGATCCACACGATGCGGCCGTCGACCACCGAGGGGTAGGCGTCGGTGTCGAGCTCGAGGTAGGGCGCGACCTTCTTGACCCGCTGGATCGGGTCGCGGTCGTACAGGATCTGCGAGTCGGAGGTCACCGCGTCGGAGAGGAAGATCTGCTCGGACTGGAACTTCAGCGCGTAGATGAGCTTGGTGAAGGCGTTGTCGAGCTTCGGCCCGCCGTCGCCCTCGAACGTGGTCTCGGTGCGCTCGGCGCCCTCTTCGCCCGACGGGTAGTCGAGCTCGACCGGCTTCGTGCCGGCGGGGGCGCCGACGATCGAGTACATCGGCGAGTCCTCGCCGAAGTAGACGCGCGGCTCGAAGTCGCCGAGCACGCCGGTCTGCGGGATGCCCGACTGGATGAACACCGGCTGGCCGTCGACCGTGCGCTGGTTGCCCGCCGCGGCCACGAGGCCGTAACCGTGCGTGTACACGAGGTGCGTGTTGTACCAGGTGGCCGCGTCGCTCAGGCCCGTGATGTCGAGGTCGCGGACGGCGACGATCGTGTCCTGCGACTTCCCGTCGATCTCGTAGCGGTCGACGTCGAGGCTCTTGGGGAACTGGTAGTACTGGCGGAACTGCTCGAGCTGGTCGAAGGCCTGGCCGATCTGCTGCGGGTCCATCAGGCGGATCGACGCCGTCGTCTCGGCATCGGCGCGGAGCGCACCAGGCTCGGCGTCGGTCTTCGCCGCGAAGGGGATCTCCTCGACCGTGTCGACGCCGTACGCGTCGCGGGTGAGATCGATGTTGCGCTGCAGGTAGGGCGCCTCGGCCGTGCGGGCGTTCGGCTCGACCTGGAAGCGCTGCACCACCCAGGGGTAGATGGAGCCGATGATGAGGCTCGTCACGATGAGCAGCACGGTGCCGACGAGCGGCAGGCGCCAACGCCCCATGATCGCGGTGATGAAGAAGAGGATGGCGACCGCGACCGCGATGGCGGAGAGGATCCACTGCCCGGGGATCACCGCGTTGACGTCGGTGTATCCGGCGCCGGTGAAGAGCGCGCCCTGGTCGGTGACGGTCGCGTATTGGTCGAGCCAGATGCTCACGCCCTGCAGCAGCAGGTAGAGGCCGGCGGTCACGGCGATCTGGATGCGCGCCGACTTCGAGATGACGACCTCGCGCCCGGAGATGCGGATGGCGCCGTAGAGGTAGTTGGTCGCGATGACCGTCAGGCCCGAGAGCAGCACCACCGCCGAGGCGAAGCCGACGACCGAGCGGTAGAACGGCAGCTCGAACACGAAGAAGCCGATGTCGAGACCGAACTGCGGGTCGGTGCTGCCGAAGGGGGTGCGGTTGAGCCAGGCGAGCGCGGACTCCCAGCGGGTCGCGGTCGAGACGCCGGCGAAGATGCCGAGCACGATCGGGATGCCGTACATCGCGAGGCGGCGCAGCGGCTCGAACACCTCCTGGTAGCGGTCGAGCTGCGAGTTGAGCTTCGCGTACACCGGTCGCGTGCGGTACGCGATCTGGATGGAGCCCCACACGGGCAGCGCCATCGCGACGAAGCCGATGAGGAACAGCACGATGCGCGCGATCCACTCGGTCGTGAGCACTTCGAGGAAGCCGAGCTGGCGGAACCAGAGCACGTCGGCGTACACGCCCGCGAAGAGGAAGAAGCCCACGAGGAGCACGGCGACCACCCCGATCGTGATCGCGATGGGCGCTCGACGGCGCGACGTCCTCGGTTCTTGCGACTGTGCGGTCACTCTTGCCTCGTGTTCGGGAGCGGATCGTCGGAAGGGATCGAAGATCCATCCTAGGCTGGCGAGGCTTGGAGCTTGCCTAGGATGCGCCGCAGCTCGCGTGCCGGCCGTCGACCGAGCCGTCTGCGACGTCCTCGACGACGGCGCGCGCCTCGTCGAGCGTCTTCACCGCGAACACCGTGAGGCCGTCGGGGATGTTGCCGACGACCTCGGCGCAGTTGGCCTCGGGGGCCAGGAACCAGGTCGACCCGGCGTCGAGCGCGCCCCACATCTTCTGGCGGATGCCCCCGATGGGGCCGACCGCACCGGCCGAGTCGATCGTGCCGGTGCCGGCGATGCTCGCTCCCCCGGTCATGTCGTCCGGGGTGAGCGTGTCGACGATGCCGAGGGCGAACATCATGCCGGCGCTCGGGCCGCCCACGTCGTCGAGCTGGATGTCGACCTCGAAGGGGAACTCGTACGCCATCCGGACGCCCACGCCGAGCAGCGCGGTGCCCTCGGCGTCGGCGGGCGTGACCTGCAGCGCGAGCTGCTGTCCGCCGCGGGTCACCTCGAGATCCGCCGGCGTCTCGCTGCCGTTCTCCTGCAGCGCGCCGCGCAGCTCGTCGGTCGAGTGCACCGCTTCGCCGTTCACCGACTCGATGACGTCGCCCTCCTGGAGCACCCCGGTGGCGGGCGAGCCCTCGTAGACGCTCGCCACGGTCACCTCGCGCGGGAAGTCGTAGCCCAGCTCGACGAGCGCGGCCGCGATCGCGTCCTGCTGGGAGTCGACCATGGCCGCCTGGTTCTGCTCGTCGCGGTCGGTCTCGCTCACGCCGGGCGGGAAGATCGCCTCGACCGGGAGCACCGAGCGCGTCGGGTCGAACCACGCCCCGAGCACCTCGAGCCAGTTCGGGGTGCGGCCGGGCCGGCCGAGCACCGTGACCGTGAGCAGGTTGAGCTCGCCGTCGGTCGGATAGGTCTGCTCGTCGGGGACGGAGATCAGCGGGCGCTCCTCGTCGCCGTGCGCCTGGGAGCCGAGCGTGTTGTAGACGGGGCCGGGCTGTTCGATGACGTAGGGGCTCGGCAGCAGGGCGAAGACGACGCCGATGACGAGCGCGATGCTCACGCACGCCCAGCCGATGCGCTCGCGCAGCGGGCGCCGGCCGGTGCGGAGGTCGCTGCGCCAGCGCCGGTCGTCGACGAGCGACGGCTCATCCTCGAAGAGGCTCAACGATCTTCCTTCCGATGCCCGGTCGTTCAGCTGCCCGGTCGCGGGCTCTGTTCGCGAAGGGCGGACACCCGGAACGCCCAGCCTAGGCCATTTCCCAGTCACGGCCCCGCGTGCCCGCGTTAGCGTTGATACGACGCGACTGGAGGTGGCGCAGGTGGCCGATCGAGGCGATGACCCGAGCGAGCGGAACCCCGAGGACGAGTTCCGCGAGATGCTGCGCGAACTGCTGTCGGGCGGGAGCGGCATCGACCCGTCGAAGCTGGCCGGCGCCGCCGGGCTGCCGAGCGACCCGGCGAGCCTCGCCGCGCTCTTCTCGCAGCTGCAGCAGGCGATGAGCCACGCCGGCGACGGCATCGACTGGTCGGTCGCCCTGAAGCAGGGCGAGCAGCGCGCGGCGGCCGAGCAGCGCCAGCTCGACGACGCCGAGCGCGCGCGACTCGACCAGGCCTTCCAGGTGGCGGCGCTCTGGCTCGACGAGGCGGTCGACGTGAGCGCCCTGCCCGGCACCCCCGAGCTGCTCACGCGCCGCGCGTGGGTGGCCGAGACGATGCCGATCTGGTCGCAGCTGGCCGAACCCGTCGCCCTCTCGATCTCCGACGCGCTCACCCGGGTCATGACCGAGCAGGCCCCCGAGGAGATGCGCGCGATGGTGCAGGGCGCGAGCCGCATGATGCGCGGCATCGGCGGCGCGCTCTTCGCGATGCAGCTCGGCCAGGTCGTCGGTCAGCTCGCCGGCGAGGTGGTGTCCGGCGGCGACATCGGCATCCCGATCATCGAAGACGGCCGCGCCGCGATCCTGCCGCAGAACGTCGCCGCCTTCGGCGAGGGCCTCGACGTCGACACGAACGAGGTCGAGCTGTACCTCGCGGTGCGAGAGCTCGCGCACGCCCGGCTCTTCCGGCACGCGAAGTGGCTGCGGCTGCACTTCATCACCGCGATCACCGCCTTCGCCCGCGGCATCGACATCGACACCGAGCACCTCGAGGAGCTCGCGGCGGGCTTCGACCCCCAGGCCGGATCCCCCATGGATCCCGAGGCGCTGCGCGACGCCGTGGCGTCTGGCGCGCTCATCCGTCCGAAGAGCGAGGCGCAGCAGTCGGCGCTCGACCGCATCGAGACGATGCTCGCGCTCGTCGAGGGCTGGGTCGACGTGGCCACGGCCGACGCGACCGCCCGCCTGCCGAAGTCGCTCGCCATCGCCGAGACCATCCGCCGCCGTCGCGCCTCCGGCGGTCCGGCCGAGTCGGCGCTCGCCACGCTCGTCGGCCTCGAGCTCCGGCCGCGGCGCCTTCGCGAGGCGGCGGCGATGTGGCGACAGGTCACCGACGCCGTCGGCGTCGAAGCCCGTGACGCGATGTGGTCGCACCCCGACCTGCTGCCGACCGCGGCCGACCTCGACGACCCCGCCGCGCTCGTCGCCCGGCTCACCGGTCAGACGCCGCCCGATGCCGACGACGCCGAGTTCGACGAGGCGCTCGAGCAGCTGCTGCGGGGCGAGACTCCGGCCGGCCCCGGCGAGGGCGGCGAGGAGCCCTCCGCGAGCTGATCGGTCCCGGCGCACGTCCGAGGGCATCGCCAGGCGTCCCTGTGGACGGTCGCCGCCTCGTCGGCGCGGTCTGGGGCATGCTCTCGGCATGCACCTGCGCATCGACCCCGCGATCCCCCTCGTGTGGCGGACGCCGCACACGCTGCAGCTGGGCGGCGTGCGCCCCCTCGTCGTGCTCGACGACCCGGGCGAGCTCGAGCACGGCGTGCTCGCGCTCCTCCAGCGCGGCGTCGAACGCGAGACCCTGGGCATGATCTGCGCGGCGATCGGCACCGGGCCCGCCGGACTCGACGCCCTCCTGCGCCGTCTCGAGCCGGCACTGCTGCCGGCCGCGCCGACGGCCGCTCGCACGATGATCGCCACGGGGCATCCGGATGCCCATGCTGGAACCCAGCCGGTCGCCGCTTCCGGCGACGAGCCCGCCGTCGCCGGCCCGCCACAGGGCGGGCGAGCCGCGCGCGCACCGCTGGTCGTCGTCGACGGCGATCTCGAACTCGGCACGGCCGTTGGTGCCGCCATGGCCCGGCTCGGTCACCGCGTCGTCGCGGCCGGGTCGGCGCCCTCGAACGCCCGCGTCGCGTTCGCGGTGCTCGCGGCGCAGTGGGTCGTGCCGCCGGCGCTGCACCTCTCATGGCTGCGCCGCGACGTTCCGCACCTCTCCGTCGTGCACGAGGGCGACGCCGTGCGCATCGGACCGCTGGTGGAGCCCGGCGCCACCGGATGCCTGCGCTGCATCGAGCTGCATCGCCGCGACGCCGATGCCGCGTGGCCGGTCGTCGCCGCACAGCTGGCGAACATCCCGGCGCCCGAGCTCGACCCGCGCACGCTGGCCCTGGTCGCGGCGCACGCCGCCGCCCTCGCCGACGAGCGCCTCGCACTCGGGAGGACCGCGTTCGGCGAGACCTCGCTCAGCGTGCCGACGACGACGGCGCTCCCGAGCGCCGCCCAGCACCCGCCGCACCCCGAGTGCGGATGTCGATCTCTCGCAGGAACCGCGACGGCTCCCGGTCTGCGCGATGGCCCGGGCCGCGGCGGGCCCAGCTCAACGCCAGTCGCCGCCGTGCCCGCGTGATCCCCACGTACAGCAGGCGCCGTTCCTCGTCGATCGCGTCGAACCCCTTCGCATAGGCGATCGGCAGCAGCCCTTCGCTGAGGCCGACGAGGTGCACCTCGTCCCACTCGAGGCCCTTCGCCGAGTGCAGGGTGGCGAGGGTCACGGCCTGCACCGCCGGCTCGTGGTGCGACTCGACGCGCCGGCGCAGCTCGTCGGCGAACTGGCGCAGCGTGGTGCCTGGCGGCTGCTCGTCGACGAGGCCGGCCAGGGCGTTGAGGGCCTCCCAGCGCGCGCGCACCGCGCCGGGCCCCTCGGGCGCCGAGGCCGTCCAGCCGAGCGAGCGCAGCACGTCGCTCACCGACTTGAACAGCGGTTCGTCGCTCGGTGCGAGGGCCTGCGCACGAAGCGCGTGCACCGCCTTGAGCACCTCGGGCTGGTCGAAGAAGCGCTGCGCCCCACGCACGCGCACCGGCACCGCCACCTCGTCGAGCGCGTGCTCGAAGATCGCCGACTGCGAGTTCACGCGCAGCAGCACGGCGATCTCGGCCGGTGCGGTGCCCGCGTCGATCGAGGCGCGGATCCGGCTCGCGACGGCGCGCGACTCGGCCAGGTCGTCGGCGTACTCGTCGAGCTCGAGTGCGGCGGGCGGCTTCGCCGATGCGGCGGCCGGCCGGGCCGAGGCATCCGAGGCGCTCGATCGCGGGCCGGATGCCTCACGGCCGACCGCCGCCGTCGCCGTGGCGGCGGCAGCCTCGAGCCGCAGTGCACCCGGGCGGCCGCGCATGAGCCGGTTCGCGGTGTCGACGATGTCGGAGCCCGAGCGGTAGTTGCGCTCGAGCCGCACGAGGGTCGCGCCGTCGTAGCGGCGCTCGAAGCCCAGCAGGTACTCGGCGCTCGCCCCGGCGAAGCTGTAGATCGTCTGGCTCGCGTCGCCGACGACGCAGAGCTCGCGGCGGTCGCCGAGCCAGAGCTCGAGCAGGTGCTGCTGCGCCGGCGAGACGTCCTGGTACTCGTCGACGACGAAGTGCCGGTAGCTCTCGCGCACGTGCATGGCCACGGACGGCTCGGATTCGATCATGCCGGCGGTCGCGAGCAGCACGTCCTCGAAGTCCATCGAGCGCCGCTCGTCCTTCACGCGCTCGTACTCGTGCATGAGCGCGAGGTGCTGATCGGCGCTGAGCGCGCCCGGCGCGCCCCGGCTCGCGAGCCGCTGCTCGTAGGCCGACTGGCTCGCGCCGGACACCTTGCGCCACTCGATCTCGGCGGCGACGTCGCGCAGGGTCGGCGTGTCGACCCGCAGCTTCAGCCGCTCGGCCGCCTGGCCGAGCAGGCGCCCCTTGAACTCGAGCACCTTCGGCGCCGAACCGCCGGCGACGATCGGCCAGAAGTGGTTCAGCTGGGCGAGCGCCGCCGCGTGGAAGGTGCGGACCTGCACCGCGCCCGCGCCGAGCGCGTGCAGCCGGCCGCGCAGCTCGGCCGCGGCGCGGGCGGTGAAGGTGAGCGCCATGACCCGGGCCGGGTCGTAGGCGCCCGACGCCACGCCGTAGGCGATGCGATGCGTGATCGCGCGCGTCTTGCCCGTGCCTGCGCCCGCGAGCACGCAGACCGGGCCCATCAGGGCCTCGGCGACGACGCGCTGCTCGTCGTCGAGGGCCTCGAGCAGCGGGTCGACGGCGTCGCCCGCGCTCACGACAGCGGCCAGGGC
>JBDIAF010000024.1:0-10779 GCA_039812245.1 Agromyces sp.
CAGGCTGCTCGGCGGCGAGCGCCTCCGGCACGTCGAGCGCGACGCCGCCGGCCGCCTGCTGGGCCTCGATGAGCTCGATGAGCTCGCCCTTGCGGCGCTTGGAGGCGCCGGCGATGCCGAGCGAGCCGGCGAGCTCGACGAGCTCGGCCACCTTGAGGCTCTTGAGTTCTGCGGTGCTGGCCGCGCCCGAAGCGCGGTCGGTTCCGTTGGTCACTGGGTATGTTCCTTTCCCCCGGCCGCCGGAATCGCGGGCACGGAAGGGCTGGTCGCTCGGACGCGGAGGGTGCCGGGAGAGCCGGCGCCGCACCGATGGCGCGCCATGAGATCAGCACGCACCGTCTTCGGTACAGTCCTGCGCGAGAGCGAGAGCAATGAATTGCTGGGAATCGCACCACGCGGCGACTGACGCGAGTCGCGTGCCGCCTTCGGGTGCGAAACCGAGTCTAGCACCGCCGGATCGTCCCGCCGCACCTCGACGCGCGACTGTGGATCAGCGCGTCGGGGCGGACCCGCCTCAGGCGGGCTGGACCGTCGCGCCCTTGAAGTCGACCGCGAGCGGCAGCGCCTGCCACGCCGTGTCGGCTCGCTCGGTCACGAGACGCACCGCCTCAGCGCGCTCGGACGGGTCGCTCGCGAGCACGAGGATCGACGGGCCCGCCCCCGACACGACGGCGGGATGCCCCGCCTCGCGCAGCGCGCGGATGAGGAGATCGGTCTCGGGCATGGCCTGCGCGCGGTAGTTCTGGTGCAGTTTGTCCTCCGTCGCGGCGAGCAGCAGCTCGGGGCTCTGGATGAGCGCCGCGACGAGGAGGGCCGAGCGCGAGACGTTGAACACGGCGTCCTCATGGGGCACCTGCTCGGGCTGCAGCGATCGGGCGAGCGCCGTCGACATCTCGTGCTCGGGCACGAGCACGAGCGGCGAGACGCCGCGGTGCACGATGAGCTTCTTGTGCCGCGGGCCCTCGGGGGTCGTCCACGCGATCGTGAGGCCGCCGAACAGGGCCGGCGCCACGTTGTCGGGGTGGCCTTCGAGCTCGGTCGCGAGCTCGAGCAGGCGGTCGGCGTCGAAGTCGACGACGCCCTCGAGCAGCCCCTTCGCGATCATCACACCGGCGACGATGGCCGCACCCGAGGAGCCGAGGCCCCGCCCGTGCGGGATCGTGTTGTGCGCCACGAGACGCAGGGGCGGCAGCGCGAAGCCCGCCCTGGCGAAGGAGTGCGCGATCGCGCGCACGACGAGGTGCGACGCATCGAGCGGCACCTCGCCCTCCCCGACGCCGTGCACCTCGACCTCGAGGCCGGCGTCGACGACGCGAGCCTCGAGTTCGTCGTACTGCGCGAGGGCGAGGCCGAGGGTGTCGAACCCCGGGCCGAGGTTCGCCGAGGTCGCCGGCACCTTGACCTTGACGGCGCGCCCTGCGAGCCCGGGGGCCTGCGGCAGCGCCTCGGGCGCCGCCCCCGGCATGCCGCCGGGCTGCGCTCCCCCGCTCACGAGGCGAGCCCCAGCACCGCGGCGACCTCTGCGGTGTCGGCCGACACCACCGTGGGCGAGACCTCGCCGCCGTCGGGACCCCGGAGCGCCCACTGCGGGTCCTTCAGGCCGTGCCCGGTGACCGTGAGCACGACGCGCGCGCCCGCGGGCACGACGCCCGCCTCGGCGCGCTCGAGGAGCCCGGCGACCGAGATCGCCGACGCCGGCTCGACCCAGATGCCGACCTCTGCCGAGAGGATGCGCTGCGCCTCGAGGATCTTCGCGTCCTCGATGGCGCCGAAGTAGCCGTCGGTCTCGTCGCGCGCCTGCAGCGCGAGGTCCCACGAGGCGGGGTTGCCGATGCGGATCGCGCTCGCGATCGTGTCGGGGTCGCGCACGGGCTCCCCGCGCACGATCGGAGCGGAACCCGCGGCCTGGAATCCGAACATGCGCGGCAGCCGGGTGGCGTTGCCCGCCGCGATGTCCTCGCGGTAGCCGCGCGTGTACGCCGTGTAGTTGCCCGCGTTCCCGACCGGCACGAAGTGCAGGTCGGGGGCGTCGCCGAGCACCTCGACGACCTCGAAGGCCGCCGTCTTCTGCCCCTCGATGCGGTCGTTGTTGACGGAGTTCACGAGGTGCACGGGGTGGGTGTCGGCGAGTTCGCGCGCGATGTCGAGGCAGTCGTCGAAGGTGCCGCGCACCTGGATGAGCCGGGCGTCGTGCGCGACGGCCTGGCTGAGCTTGCCCATCGCGACCTTGCCCTCGGGCAGCAGCACGGCCGCGGCGATGCCGGCGTGCGTCGCGTAGGCGGCGGCCGAGGCCGAGGTGTTGCCGGTCGAGGCGCAGATGACGACCTTCGCGCCGTGCTCGACGGCCTTGGTGACGGCCATCGTCATGCCGCGGTCCTTGAAGGAGCCGGTCGGGTTCATCCCCTCGAACTTCACCCAGACGTCCGCACCCGTGCGCCGGCTCAGCGCGGGCGCCGGCAGCAGCGGCGTGCCGCCCTCGCCGAGGGTGACGATCGGCGTCGCGTCGGTCACGTCGAGGCGGTGCGCGTACTCGCGGATGACGCCGCGCCACTGGCGCGAACCCGGCTTTGGAGTGGGGGCGTTCACTGGGCTCCTTCGACTCGGAGGACGGATGCGACGGACACGACGACGGGATTCGCGGCGAGGGCCGCGACGGTCTGGGCGAGGGCCGCCTCGCTCGCCTCGTGGGTGCCGATGACCAGCGTAGCCCGCGACGAATCCTCCTCGACGCTCTGCTGGAGCTGCTCGACCGAGACCCCGTGGTCGGCGAAGACGTGGGCGATCGTCGCCAGCACGCCGGGCTCGTCTGCGACCTCGAGGGTGATCGCGTAGCGCGTCGTGATGCTGCCGATGGGCAGCACGGGCAGCTCGGCGTGCGTCGACTCGGCCGTGCCGGGGCCGCCGATGACGTGGCGCCTCGCGATCGCGACGAGGTCGCCGAGCACGGCGGAGGCGGTCTGCACTCCCCCGGCGCCCGCGCCGTAGAACATGAGGGGCCCGGCGGCGGATGCCTCGACGAACACCGCGTTGTTCGCGCCGTGCACGGCCGCGAGCGGGTGGCTGCGCGGCACGAGCGCGGGGTAGACGCGCGCCGAGACGCCCTCGACGCCCGTCGCGGCGTCGGTGAGCCGCTCGCAGATCGCGAGCAGCTTCACGACGTAGCCCGCGCGCTTGGCCGACTCGACCTGCTCGGCGCTCACCTGCGTGATGCCCTCGCGGTGCACCTCTCCGATCGGCACCGCGGTGTGGAACGCGAGGCTCGCGAGGATCGCGGCCTTCTGCGCGGCGTCGTAGCCGCCGATGTCGGCGGTCGGGTCGGCCTCGGCGTAGCCCAGCTCGGTCGCGGTGGCGAGCGCGTCCTCGAGGGTCGCGCCCGTCTGGTCCATGCGGTCGAGGATGAAGTTCGTGGTGCCGTTGACGATGCCGAGGATGCGCTCGACGCGGTCGCCGGCGAGCGAGTCGCGCAGGGGCCGGATGATGGGGATGGCGCCGCCGACGGCGGCCTCGTACGAGAGCTGGGCGCCGACCTGCTCGGCCGCGGCGAACAGCTCGGGGCCGTGCGCGGCGATGAGGGCCTTGTTGCCGGTGACGACGTCGGCGCCCGAGGCGATCGCCTGCAGCACGAGCGTGCGGGCGGGCTCGATGCCGCCCATCAGCTCGATGACGACGTCGGCGCCGAGGATGAGCTCCGAGGCGTCGGTGGTGAAGAGCTCGCGCGGCAGCTCGGCGTCGCGCGGCGCGTCGACGTCGCGCACCGCGATGCCGACGAGCTCGAGTCGGGCGCCGATGCGCTGCGCCAGCTCGTCGCCGTGCTCGAGCAGCAGGCGGGCGACCTGCGAGCCGACCGATCCGGCGCCCAGCAGCGCGACTCGGATGGAGCGGTACTCGATCATTCGGCGATCCCTTCGGGTGCGGTGGCCTCGGCCCCGACGTCGCGGGCGAGGAGGTCGGCGATGGTCTCGCCGCGGACGATGACGCGCGCCTCGCCGCCGAGCACGGCGACGACCGGCGGACGGGGGACGTGGTTGTAGTTGCTCGCGAGCGACCAGCAGTAGGCGCCGGTCGCGGCGACCGCGACGAGCTCGCCGGGCGCCACGTCGTGCGGCAGGTACTCGCGGTCGACGACGATGTCGCCGGCCTCGCAGTGCTTGCCCGCGATGCGCACGAGGGCGGGCGGGGCATCCGAGACGCGCGATGCGAGGCGGGCGCTGTAGTCGGCGCCGTACAGGGCGAAGCGGGCGTTGTCGCTCATGCCCCCGTCGACGGACACGTAGTGCCGCCAGCCCTCGTCGGTCGGCACGGGCTTGACCGTGCCGACCGTGTAGAGCGTGACGCCCGCAGGGCCGACGATGGAACGGCCGGGCTCGAAGGCGAGCTTCGGCACGGGGATGCCGCGCTCGAGGCATCCGGCCGCGACCGCCTCGGCGATGCCCGAGGCGATGCGCTCGATGGGCGCCGGGTCGTCGGCGGCGGTGTAGGCGATGCCGAATCCGCCGCCCAGGTTGAGCTCGGGCACCGGGCCCGTCGCGGCGAGCGCCGCGTGCTCGGCGAGGAGTCGCGCGGCCGACTCGGCGAAGCCGGCGGCGTCGAAGATCTGCGAGCCGATGTGGCAGTGCAGGCCCAGGAACTCGAGCGAGGGGTGCGAGCGGATGCGCTCGCCGAGCTCGACGGCGCGCGCGAGCGTGACACCGAACTTCTGGTCCTCGTGCGCGGTGGCCAGGAACTCGTGCGTCGAGGCGTGCACGCCGCTGTTCACACGGAGGCGCACCCGCTGCACGCGGCCGGCCCGCGCGGCCGCCTCGGCGACCCGTTCGATCTCGATCTCGCTGTCGATGACGAGCGCGCCCACGCCGGCCTCGACGGCGGCGCGGATCTCGGCCTCGGACTTGTTGTTGCCGTGGAAGCCGAGGCGCGCGGGGTCGGCGCCCGCGGCGAGCGCGATCGCCAGCTCGCCGCCCGAGCACACGTCGACGGCGAGCCCGGCCTCGACGACCCAGCGCACGATCGCCGTGGACAGGAACGCCTTGCCCGCGTAATAGATCGTCACATCGGTGCCGATGGATGCGGCGGCGCGCTCGAAGGCGGCCCGGGTGCGGGCGGCGCGCTCGCGCACCTCGCCCTCGTCGAGCACGTACAGCGGGGTGCCGAACCGGGCCGCGAGGCTCGCGGCGTCGACGCCCCCGACGACGAGCCGGCCGTCGGCGTCGCGGTGCGCGCTGGCCGGCCAGACACCCGGCGCGAGCGCGTTCGGGTCTTCGGGCACCTCGAGGAGGCGACGGTCTGCTGCGGTGGATGCCACGGTCGGAACCTCACGGGACTGGGCTGGATGTCGCACGGCGCGGCGAGCGAACCCGGATTGGTTCCTGAAGCCTCGGCGAGACCCGCGCGACGGCGGATCAGGGCGAGTCTATCGAGCGCCCCGTGGCGGGCCGAATCGATGACGTCGGCGCGCTGCCTCGCCGAGCGACCTCGCCGATCAGTCGCACGAGCCCTTCGTCGCGAGCGTCGACTCGTCGAGCACGAGCTGCTCCGCGCCGAGGTGCACGGTGGCCTCGCCGGGCGTCACGCGGATGCCCTCGAGCCGCACGCCCTCGGGCAGGTACTGCGCCGTGCAGAGCTCGACGGGCTCGCCGCCCAGCACCTTCGAGACGAGGCCCGACACGTCGAACGAGCCGCCCAGGCCGCCGACGCTCACGTCGACCGGCGTGAGCCGGACGCGGTCGCCGGCCGCCTCGGGCTCGGCGGTGGCCGAGTAGTCGACGGAGAGTCCGAGGAAGTCGATGCTGCCGTCGTACCCCACGGTGCCGTCGCCGAGCGCGAGCTCGCCGATTCCGTCGCCCTCGACGAGCCGGTTCAGCGAGTCCTCGTCGATCGTGAGCGACGCCGAGACCCGGCCGACGGGCTGGGCGAGGTCGGTGGGCACGCCGTGCATGACGACCCTCGCGTCGACGGGCGTGCCGTTCACCTGGAGCTCGGGGGCGCTCAGCTCGACCTCGTCCATGCGCCCCGAGAGGTACTGGGCGATGACCGAGAACCCGCCGATGCGCACGTCGACCGCGCCCTCGACGCCCTCGGGCAGCTGCTGCTCGATCTCGGCGGCGACCCGCTGCTGGGCGACGCTGCGGACGACGAGGTCGGCGACGACCGCGATCGCGCCGAGCACCAGCACGACCGCGAGCAGCACGAGCAGCACCCGGCCGGTCCGTCGGCCGGAGCGCGGCGCGGGGTCGCCCATGCCGCCCGCCGCGCCCGAGGCATCCATCGGCTGCTCGCTCACACTGGGCCGCTACATCCGCTCGGGCGCCGAGACGCCGAGCAGCTCGAGCCCGTTGCGGATGACCTGACCCGTGGCGTCGTTCAGCCAGAGCCGCGTGCGGTGCAGGTCGCCGACCGGCTCGTCGCCGAGCGGCAGCACCCGGCAGTTGTCGTACCAGCGGTGGAAGAGCCCCGCGAGCTCCTCGAGGTAGCGCGCCACGCGATGCGGCTCGCGCAGCTCGGCGGCCTGGGCGACGATGCGCGGGAACTCCTGCAGCGCGCCGAGCAGGGCCGACTCGGTCTCGTGCTCGAGCAGCTCGGGCGCGAACGCCGAGCGATCGACGCCCGAGGCCTGCGCGTTGAGCGCGAGCTGCGTCGTGCGCGCGTGCACGTACTGCACGTAGAACACGGGGTTGTCGTTGCCGCGGCGCTGCAGGATCTCGGGGTCGATCGTCAGCGGCGAGTCGGCCGGGTAGCGCGCGAGCGTGTATCGCAGCGCGTCGGTGCCGAGCCAGGCCTGCAGGTCGTCGAGCTCGATGATGTTGCCCGCGCGCTTGGACAGGCGCGCGCCGTTCACCGAGACCAGCTGCCCGATGAGCACCTCGATGTCGCGCTCGGGGTCGTCGCCGGCGGCTCCGGCGAGCGCCTTGAGCCGGTGCACGTAGCCGTGGTGGTCGGCCCCGAGCAGGTAGATCTTGTGCTTGAAGCCGCGGTCGCCCTTGTCGAGGTACAGGGCGGAGTCGGCGGCGAAGTAGGTCGGCACGCCGTTGCCGCGCACGAACACGCGGTCCTTGTCGTCGCCGAAGTCGGTCGTCTTCACCCACACCGCGTCGTCGGCGTCGTAGACGTGGCCCTGTGCGCGAAGCCGCGCGAGCGCCGTGTCGATGGCGCTCAGGCCGTCGTCGCCCTTGGCGTGCAGGCGGCGCTCGCTCGTCCAGACGTCGAAGTGCACGTTGAAGCGCTCGAGGGACGCCATGATCTCGGCGAGCTGCAGCTCGTACGCGATCTCGGTCGCCGTGTGCAGCGCGACCTCGTCGTCGAGCTCGAGCAGCTTCGGCTCGCGCTCGAGGACGCGCTTCGCCAGGTCGGCGATGTAGCTGCCCGGGTAGCCGCCCTCGGGCGTGGGCTCCCCCTTGGCCGCGGCCAGCACCGAGCGCCCGAAGGTCTGCATCTGGTTGCCCGCGTCGTTGATGTAGTACTCGTTGGCCACCTCGGCGCCGGCGGCGCGCAGCACGCGGCTGATCGAGTCGCCGAGCGCCGCCCAGCGGGTGTGGCCGATGTGCAGCGGGCCGGTCGGGTTGGCCGAGACGAACTCGAGATTGATCACGGCGCCGGCGAGCGAGTCGCTGCGACCGTACCGCGCGCCCTGCTCGACGATCGTCTTCGCGAGCGCGCCCGCGGCGGCGGCGTCGAGGCGGATGTTGATGAACCCCGGCCCGGCCACCTCGGCGCTCGAGACGCCCTCGACCTCGGCGAGCCCCGCCGCGAGCTCGTCGGCGATGGCGCGGGGGTTGCCGCCCAGCGGCTTCGCGAGGCGCAGCGCGATCGACGACGCCCAGTCGCCGTGCTCGCGCAGCTTGGGACGCTCGAGCGAGACCTCGACGGGCAGCGCCAGCTCGATCTCGGCGCCCGCGGCGCGACGTCGCTCGACGAGCGAGGTCACGAGGTCGGACAGGACGAGTGCGAGATCGGCTGGAGTCACGCACAGATCCTATCGTTCGCCGTTGATAGGGTTCCTCCCATGCCGCGCTCGTCCCGCCCCGCCATCGCCTCGCCCCGACGCCTCACCGCCTCGCTCATCGTCGCGGCCGCGGCACTGGCCCTGACGGCGTGCTCGGGGGCGGCGCCCGAGCCGAGCGGCACCGACGCCCCGGCCACCGCCACCGCGACCCCGGACGCCACTGCGACGGCCGAGCCCACGGCCCCGGCCGAGACCTCGGAGCCGTTCGCGATCGACTGCGCCGCGCTCATCACCCCCGAGCAGATCTACGCGTTCAACCCGAACTTCGGCGCCGACGCGGCCTTCGAGCCGAGCGCGGCCGACGTCGTGCAGGCCGTCGACGACGGGGGCACGTCGTGCGGCTGGCTCAACCAGACGAGCGGCGACGTGATCGAGGTCGGCGTCGCGACGCCGGCGCCGGGCCTCCTCGAGGAACGCAAGAACGCGGCGGCGCTCGGCTCGAACGCGGTGCCCACGTACGGCACCCCGCCCGCGGTCGCCGGCTACTTCGGCACCTCGGGCGAGCGCGGCGAGGCCCAGGTGTTCACCGAGGGCGGCGTCTGGGTCGTGGTCGCCTCGAACGCCTTCTTCGAGCCGGGCGACGCCCAGCAGCTCGTCGAGGCGGTGCTCGGCAACCTGCCGGCCTGATCGATCACCACCCCAGCGAAAGGCCCGGCATGGCAGGCAGATCGGCGACCGGAACCCCGTCGTGGCTCGGGGCGGTCAACGACCGCGTCGGGCTCTCGGCGCTGCTCGACCACGGGCCGCTGACCCGCAACCGCATCTGCGAGATCGTCGGCGTCTCGAAGCCGACCGCGTCGCTCATGATGACGCGCCTGCTCGCCGCGGGCGTCATCGAGGAGCGCGGCACGGTCGCCGGCAGCCCGGGCCGCAACGCGGCCCTCTACGCGGCGCGCATCGACCGCCCGCTCGGCCTGGCCATCAGCCTCGACGCCGCCGAGCTGCGCGCGACCATCGTCGACGCGGTCGGCACCGATCACCCCGTCGTGCGGGCGGCGCTCTCGGCCGATCCGGCCGAACGCGATGCCGTGACCGAGCTGCGCACGGCGATCGCCGAGGCGAGCGCGGCCGCCGGCACCGACCCCGACGCCGTGCACACCGTCGTCATCGGCACCGCCGGCTACGTCGACCCCGGCGGGAGCGGCGAGCTGTTCACGGAGACCCTGCCCGGCTGGCCGGTCAAGCACGTGCGCCGCACCCTCGAAGAGGCCCTCGGCCGCACCGTGCTGATCGAGAACGACGTCAACCTTGCCGCGGTGGCCGAACGCGACCAGGGCGCGGGCGCCGACGGCGACGTGTTCGCCCTCGTGTGGCTCGGCAACGGCGTCGGCGCCTCGTTCGACGTCGCGGGCGACCTGCACCGCGGCAGCTTCGGCGGCGCGGGCGAGATCGGCTTCCTCCCCCTCTCGGCCGAGGCGCGGCTGCTCGACCCCGAGGCCACGACCGTGCAGGACCTCGCCGGCGGCTACGCCGTCGAGCGCTTCATGCGCGCGGCCGGCGTCGTCACGGCCGACGACCACGCCGCGATCGCCGCCCTGGCCGAGGCGGGTCCCGAGCTGCGAGCCCGATTCGTGGCCGAGTGGTCGGAGCGCGTCGCCCACGCCGTGCTGCCGCTGCTCGCGACGCTCGATCCCGCCCGGCTGGTGCTGACCGGCCCGACCGCCGCGGTCGGCGGCGCCGAGCTCGCCGCGGGCGTCGAGGCGGCGATCCGCCGCATCAGCCGCTGGTACCCGGCCGTCGTCGCGACCGAGGTGCCCGACGACCCCGTGCTGCAGGGTGCGCGGACCCACCTCAGGCAGCGCGTCCGCGAGGAGCTGCTCGACACCGTCGCGAGCCTCGCGGTGCACTGAACCACCCCCGCCGAGGTGCTAGTGTTGACAGCTGTGCGCCTCCGTAGCTCAGGGGATAGAGCGCCGGTTTCCGGTACCGTAGGTCGGGGGTTCGAATCCCTCCGGGGGCACGTCGTGGAATGACGCGGGATCGCTGGTCCCGCGTCATTCGCTTCTCCGGGCCGTCGACTCCGCGACGGCCGCCGGCCGTGCAGCGGGCGATCTCCCGCCGAGCACAACCGATCGCCTCCCCCGTTCGTCCTAAGGGGTGACGGCGGATCGTCCGCCGTCGGGAGGAGCAGCAGTGGCCGACGCCTGGCAGGAGGTCGCGGGGCGGCTCGTCGCCGAGCGCGGCGAGGCGCTGACCCGCTACGCGTACCTGCTCTGCGGCGATGCCGACGAGGCATCCGACCTGGTGCAGGAGGCGCTCGTGCGCACGTTCGGCACCCCGCGGATGACCCTCACCCTGCCGCGGGCGGAGGCCTACGTGCGCCGCGCGATCCTGAACCAGGTCATCGACCGCACGCGACGACAGGGAACCTGGCGGCGGGTGCGCCACCTCGCCGTGCCGGGCGACGACCGGCAGGCGCCGGCCAGTGACGCCGTCGACGAACGGCTCGACCTCATGCGCCGCCTTCGCGCACTCGCCCCGCGCCAGGCGGCCTGCCTCGTGCTGCGCTACTACGACGACCTCGCCATCGCCGAGATCGCCGACACCCTGGGCCTCGCCCAGGGCTCGGTCAAGCGCTACCTGAGCGATGGCCTCCGGGCCCTCTCCTCCTCGATGGATGCGGCCGATCGGGCCGCGAGAACGGGAGGCGACCATGTCCACCCCTGACCACGGAACGCCCGGCCCCGACGAGCTGCGCCGGGCCCTGCGCCGCGATGCCGACGGCGCCCCGCCCGCGTCGATCGACCTCGACGCGGTGGTCGCCCGCGCGGGCACGGCGCGGC
>JBDIAF010000025.1:0-10673 GCA_039812245.1 Agromyces sp.
TGGGGGCGGCGGGCGCCTCGGCGGCCGGGGCGGCTTCGGCGGCGGCCGGCGCCGCGGGCGCGGCGGCGCCCGCGCCGTCGCCGATCGTGACGAGGGCCGTGCCGACCTCGACGGTCTCGTCCTCCTGGACGAGGATCGCCTCGATGACGCCGGCCACCGGCGAGGGGATCTCGGTGTCGACCTTGTCGGTCGAGACCTCGAGCAGCGGCTCGTCGACCTCCACCCGGTCGCCGACGGCCTTCAGCCAGCGGGTCACCGTGCCCTCCGTGACACTCTCACCGAGTGCCGGGAGGCTGACTGATTCGCTCATGCGCTTGTCTCCTTCACAGCGTTGGACGCGTTCTGCGGCCTGATTTTGGAGCGGGTGGGGTCTCAGATCGCGTGCAGCGGCTTGCCGGCCAGCTTGAGCACGGCCTCGCCGAACGCTTCGTTCTGCGTGGGGTGGGCGTGGATGAAGGGGGCGATGTCCTCGGGGTACGCCTCCCAGTTGACCGCGAGCTGCGCCTCGCCGATCAGCTCGCCCACGCGGCCGCCGATCATGTGGACGCCGACGATCGGGCCCTCCTTGACCTGCACGACCTTGATCGAGCCGCTCGTGCCGAGGATGCTCGACTTGCCGTTGCCGGCCAGGTTGTACTCGTAGCTCGTGACCTGCTCGGCGCCGAACTTGTCGGCGGCCTTGGCCTCGGTGTAGCCGACCGAGGCGATCTCGGGCTCGCAGTACGTGATCTTCGGGATGTTGACGTCCTCGACGACGATCGGGTTGAGGCCCGCGATCTCCTCGGCGACGAAGATGCCCTGCTGGTAGCTGCGGTGCGCGAGCTGCAGGCCGGGGACGATGTCGCCGACGGCGTAGACGCCGGGGACGTTGGTCGCGAGGCGCTCGTTCGTGATGACGAAGCCGCGGTCGATCTGGATGCCGACCTCCTCATAGCCGAGGCCCTGCGTGACGGGACCGCGGCCGACGGCGACCAGCAGCAGCTCGGCCTCGATCGTGCGGCCGTCCTCGAGGGTCACCACGACGCCCGACTCGTTCTGGGTGACGCTCTGGAACCGGACGCCCAGCGAGTAGTCGATGCCGCGCTTCTTGAACGCGCGCTCGAGCTGCTTCGAGATCGACTCCTCCTCGTTGGGAACGAGGTGGGGCAGTGCCTCGATGACGGTGACGTCCGCCCCGAACGACTTCCAGACGCTCGCGAACTCGACGCCGATGACGCCGCCGCCGAGCACGGCGACCTTGCCGGGGACGAAGTCGAGCTCGAGGGCCTGCTCGCTCGTGATGACGCGGCCGCCGATCTCGAGGCCGGGGAGGCTGCGCGAGTACGAGCCGGTGGCGAGCACGACGTTCTTGCCGACGTAGCGGTCTTCGCCCACCTGCACCGTGTTCGCGGCGACGAGGCGGCCCTCGCCCTCGACGACGGTGATGCCGCGGGCCTTGAGCAGACCCTGCAGGCCCTTCCACTTGCTCGACACGATGCCCTGGCGGTACGCGGTCACGCCGGCGATGTCGATGCCCTCGAAGACGGTCTTGACGCCGTACTTGGCCGACTCCTTCGACGACTCGGCGACCTCGGCGGCGTGCAGCAGGGCCTTCGTCGGGATGCAGCCGCGGTGCAGGCAGGTGCCGCCGAGCTTGTCCTTCTCGATGACGACGGCGGTCATGCCGAGCTCCACCGCCCGGATCGCCGCCGCGTAGCCGCCGCTGCCGCCACCCAGGACGACGATGTCAAAGTTCTGCTCGGACAACCGGATTCTCCCTCGCGCATTCAGATCTGCGACATGGACCGCCCGGGTGTGCCCGGAGCGGATGACCGGGGCGAGGGTTTCGCCCCAGTCGACCTTACTACTCCGCGGCGAGGTCCTCGGCCAGCTTGACGAGCGTGCGCACGGCGACTCCCGTGGGCCCCGTGCCGGTGAAGCCCCAGGCGCCGCCGGAGTTGTCGCTCGGGCCGGCGATGTCGAGGTGGGCCCAGGGGATCCGCGCCCCCTCGCGTTCGCCCACGAACTCCTGGAGGAACACGCCGGCCATCAGCATGCCCGGCATTCCGGCGCCGAGCTTCGTGTTCGCGAGGTCGGCGACGTCGGACTTGAGCAGGGGCTTGACGTGCTCGGGCAGGGGCATCGGCCACACCGCCTCGTCGACGGCGTCGGCCGCCGCGCGCACGCGCCCGACGAGCTCGTCGTCGCCCATGAGACCCGAGATGCGGCTGCCGAGGGCGACCATCTGGGCGCCGGTCAGCGTCGCGACGTCGACGATGGCGTCGGGCTGCTCCTCGCTCGCGGCGACGAGCCCGTCGGCGAGCACGAGCCGTCCCTCGGCGTCGGTGTTGAGCACCTCGACGGTCTTGCCGCCGCGGATGCGCAGCACGTCGTTGGGCCGCATGGCGGAGCCGGAGGGCAGGTTCTCGGCGAGGCAGAGCCACGCCGTCACCGTGATCGGCGCCTTGAGACGCGCGAGCGCGAGGGTCGCGTGGAAGACGGCGGCGGCGCCGGCCATGTCGGTCTTCATGCCGACCATGGACTGCATGGGCTTCAGGCTCAGGCCGCCCGAGTCGAAGGTGATGCCCTTGCCCACGAGGGCGATCGAGCGCGTCGCACCCTCGGGCGCGTACGAGAGGCGGACGAGCCGCGGCCCGCGCGTGGACCCGCTGCCCACGCCGAGGATGCCGCCGTAGCCGCCCTCGGCGAGGTCGTCCTCGTCGTAGACGCGGGCTTCGAGGCCCGCCTCGGCGGCGGCTGCGGTCACGATCTCCGCGAACCGGGCGGGGTACAGCTCGGACGGCGAGGCGTTCACCAGATCGCGGGTGGCGCCCACGGCGCCGGTGACGGCGCGCACGCGCTCGAGACCGACGGATGCCTCGTCGAGGTCGGTGTGCAGCGCGATCGCAGTGGCGCCCGTCCTGGGCGTGGAGCGGTACGCGTTGAAGCGGTAGGCGCCGAGGGCCGCGCCCTCGAGCAGCGCGGCGGCGCTGTCGGGCGCCCCGGCCGGGACCGCGATCGCGACGCGGTCCACGTCGCTCAGCTGGCGCAGGGCGCTGCCGGCCGCGAGGCGGAGCGCCGCGGCATCCGACTTCGGGCCCGTGCCGGCGACGGCGATGACGCGCCCCGCGACGACCGGGTCGGCGAGACGGGTGAGCTCGTCGGCCGCCCCTTTCGCGCCGAGCGCGGCGAGCTGGGGGGCGACCCACTCGAAGCCCGCGGGTGCGAGCAGCTCGACGCCGTCGTCGATGCTACGCGCGGCGAGGAGCACGACGTCGGCGTCGGCCTCGTGGGCGGGGGAGTCGGTCAGGGAGAGTTCGGGAACAGCCATGTGAGAGATCGTACGTGCCCGCGCCTGTTCGCTCTCGGCGTGCCGGGGGCGAGGGTCGTCGGGCCGAGGTATCCCCGCCGCTCAGTAGGCTGGAAGGCATGCGCGACCCCCGATCCCTGTACGAGCTCGACGAGGCGATCGAGGTGCCGACCGGGCTGCCGCTGGTCGCCGGACTCACGGGCTTCGCCGACGCCGGCGGTGCGGTGGCGCAGACCGTCGAGTACCTGCGTTCGACCCTCGAGCACAGCGAGGTCGCGAGCTTCGACGCCGACGAGCTGTTCGACTACCGTGCGCGTCGGCCGATCATCGTGTTCGACGGCGATCACCTGACCGACTACCGGCCGCCGCGGCTCGGCCTCGATCTCGCGCGCGACGAGCTCGGCCGCCCGTTCCTCCTCCTGAGCGGGTACGAGCCCGACTTCCGCTGGGAGGCGTTCTGCGCGGCGGTGCTGCAGCTGGCCGAGCGCTTCGAGGTGTCCTCCCTCAGCTGGCTCAACTCGATCCCGATGCCCGTGCCCCACACGCGCCCGCTCGGCGTCACGGTGAGCGGCAACCGCGAGGAGCTGGTGGAGGCGATGTCGGTGTGGCGGCCGACGACGCAGGTGCCGGCGAACGCCATGCACCTCGTCGAGTACCGCCTGCAGGAGGCGGGGCTGCCCGTCGCCGGGTTCGTGCTGCTCGTGCCCCACTACCTGGGCGACACCGAGTACCCCTCGGCGGCGGTGGCGGCGCTCGAGGCGATCAGCGCGGGCAGCGGGCGCATCTTCCCGACCGACGCGCTGCGCGAGCAGGGCCGCGAGTTCCTCGTGCGGATCGACGAACAGGTCGCCGAGAACGGCGAGCTCGGCAAGCTCGTGCACACGCTCGAGCAGCGGTACGACGCCTATATGGAGGGCAGCAGCGTGCGCTCGCCCCTGACCGACGAGGACGGCGAGGTGCCGACGGCCGACGAGATCGCCGCCGAGCTCGAGAAGTTCCTCGCCTTCCGCCGGGGCACCGACGAGGAGCCGCCGCACCCGGCGTGACCCGCGCGGCGCGCCGGGTCGGGGGCGGAATAGGCGACGTCCGCGAGACGTTCTCATCTTCAGGCGGAATCGCCGTGCTCGAAGGGCGGAAGACGTCGGGGGAGGCGCGCAACGCTGGTATAATTGTACGAAGGACCCGTTCTGGTCCGCCGAGCCGAGCTGCATCGACTCACCGCGGACTTGACATGGGTCCTCATAGTGTCCGAAATCTGCGGACCACCTGACCATGCCGAATGCCGTCGATGCGCGATGCGCGCCGACGAGGAGAGGTTCTACACGTATGGCAACCAAGTCCACGAAGTCTGCCGCGGCCGAACAGGAGGCCGAGGCCTCGACGACCGCGACGGCCGGGACGAAGCGGCAGCCGGCGAAGGCCGCCGCCGCGAAGACCGCGACGAAGACGCCGCGCAAGTCGACCGCCAAGGCCTCGACCAAGTCGAAGGCGAAGTCCGCCGACGAAGACGAGGAGGAGCCCGACGAGGGCGAGGAGCCCGTCGAGGCCGAGATCGAGACCGACGAGGCCGGCGACGCCGAGGTCGAGGCCGAGTCGGCCGACGACGAGGACGCCAAGCCGATCCCGGTCGAACCGCACCCGACGGGTGCCCTCGTGCTCCGCGCCTCCGACGAGGAGGACGACGTCCCGGTCTACTCGACCACGATCACCGGCGCGACCGCCGACCCGGTCAAGGACTACCTCAAGCAGATCGGCAAGGTCGCGCTGCTGAACGCGGCCGAAGAGGTCGAACTCGCGATGCGCATCGAGGCGGGCCTGTTCGCCGAGGAGAAGCTCTCGCACATGTCCGACGCCGAGAAGCGCTCGCAGCTCGGTCGCGAGCTGCAGTGGGTCGCGAAGGACGGCCAGCGCGCGAAGAGCCACCTGCTCGGCGCCAACCTGCGCCTCGTGGTGTCCCTCGCCAAGCGCTACACGGGCCGCGGCATGCAGTTCCTCGACCTCATCCAGGAGGGCAACCTCGGCCTCATCCGTGCGGTCGAGAAGTTCGACTACACCAAGGGCTTCAAGTTCTCGACCTACGCGACGTGGTGGATCCGCCAGGCGATCACGCGAGCGATGGCCGACCAGGCCCGTACCATCCGCATCCCGGTGCACATGGTCGAGGTCATCAACAAGCTCGCCCGCGTGCAGCGCCAGATGCTGCAGGACCTCGGTCGCGAGCCCACGCCCGAAGAGCTCTCGAAGGAGCTCGACATGACCCCCGAGAAGGTCATCGAGGTGCAGAAGTACGGCCGCGAGCCCATCTCGCTGCACACCCCGCTCGGCGAGGACGGCGACAGCGAGTTCGGCGACCTGATCGAGGACACCGAGGCGGTCGTCCCCGCCGACGCGGTGGGCTTCACGATGCTGCAGAAGCAGCTGGAGTCGCTGCTCGACTCGCTGAGCGAGCGCGAGGCCGGCGTGATCCGCATGCGCTTCGGCCTCGGCGACGGCATGCCGAAGACCCTCGACCAGATCGGCGACACCTTCGGCGTGACGCGCGAGCGCATCCGCCAGATCGAGTCGAAGACGATGGCGAAGCTGCGCCACCCGTCCCGCTCGCAGTCGCTGCGCGACTACCTCGAGTAGGCCGGCGGTGCGCTACGCGCCGGCGGTGCTCGCCGGCAAGCTCACCCGCATCGCCGCCCGGCTGCGCAAGCCGGGCGGCGGTTCCGCGGTGCCGGGGCTCGTCGTCAACCGCATCGCCCCGGGCTACCTGAAGCGCACGCTCTCGGGCTTCCCGCAGGGCCTCGTGGTGGTCTCGGGCTCGAGCGGCAAGTCGACGACGACGAAGATGCTCGTCGCCATCCTGCGCGCCCACGGGGTCGGGGTGTTCACCAACCCGTCGACCGCGAACATCAGCCAGGGCCTCACCTCCGCCCTGCTCGAGCAGGCCGACTGGCGCGGGCGCGTTCCCGGAGACGTCGCGGTGCTCGAGATGGACGAGGGCCACGGCGCGCTCGTCATGCAGGGCGTCGACGCCCGGGTGGTCGCCCTCACCAACGTCATGGTCGACCAGATCGACCGCTTCCACGACTCCGAGATGGTCGCGGGGATGCTCGGCCGCATCGCGGCCAGGGCTCGCGAGGCCGTCGTCGTGAACGCGGACGACGCGTATCTCGAGCGCTTGGCCGCGAAGGTCGGGCCGGATGCCTCGGTGCAGCGCTTCGGCGTCTCGGCCGCGGTGCTCTCGACCGCCCCTCGCGGTCTCGGCTACACCGAGACGACCGACGAGCGCCTCGACCCGGCGGCCGGCGTCGTCGTCGCCTCGGTCGACGGCAACTCGGCGGTGCTCGACGACCACGGCCTCGAGGTCGCGATCGGGCTGCCGGCGCGGGGCATCCACTACGCGGTCGATGCAGCGGCCGCGTACGCCACCGCACGCGTCGTGCTGGGGTCGCGCTTCTCGAGCGCGACGGCCGCGGCGGCCCTCTCGAGCATCCCCGCGGTGTTCGGCCGGGGCGAGCGGGTGCGCATCCGCGACCAGGACGTCGACTTCGTGCTCGTGCAGAACCCGGCGAGCTTCCAGCTCAACGTCGACGCGATCCCGGCGGGCACCGAGCAGGTGCTCTTCGCGATCGGCTCCGACGTGCGCGATCCCTCGTACTTCTGGCCGGTCGACGCCTCGGCCCTCGGCCGCGTCGCGATCGTCAGCGGCTCGAAGGCGGCCGAGGCCGCCCTCATGCTCGCCTACGACGGCGTCGAGATCGACCGGGTCGAGCCCGATCTCGCCCGCGCGATCGACGACTTCCTCGCCGCGCCGGCCCCGTCGGTCGGCGTGAAGACGATCGTCTTCACGGCCGACTCGATGCGGCGCACGCGCGCCCACCTCGGTCTCACGGAGGCGGAATGACCCTCACGATCGTCTCGCTGCTGCCCGGCGCGCAGAACACCAACGGCGACGCCCAGAATGCGTCCGTGCTCGAGACGCGAGCCGAGTGGGCCGGGCTCGCCGCCCGCGTCGTCGCCGTGGAGCGTGCCTCGGAGCTGCCCGACGAGGTCGACGCGGTCGTCCTCGGCTCCGGCAGCGACGCCTCGCTCGAGGCGAGTCGCGACGCGTTGCTCACCATGCACGACGAACTGCGCCGCTGGGGCACGGAAGGCGTGCCGATCCTCGCGGTGGGCACGGGCTTCGAACTGCTGAGCTGGGGCGTCGAGCACGCCGACGGCAGCGCGCTCGAGGGCCTCGGCGTGCTGCCGGGCCGCGCGGTGCCGCGCTCGGGCCGGGCGACCGGCGATCTCGTCATCCGATCGCCGCGCTTCGGCACCCTCGTCGGTTTCGAGAACCACGCGCGCGACTACGTGGGCGCCGAGGCGTCGCCGCTCGGGCGCGTGAAGTCCGGCGAGGGCAACGGCCGAGGCGCCGGCCAGGAGGGGGCGACCGTCGGCACGGTCATCGGCACCCACCTGCACGGGCCGGTGCTCGCCAAGAACCCGCGATTCGCCGACGCCCTGCTCGAGATCATGGCCGCGCGTCGCGGCCGAAGCTACGTGCCGGGCCCGCAGGCGGCCGTGGTGGACGGATACGCGGCGGACGCCCGCGACGTCCAGCTGCGCGCGGCGGGCATCGAGGCCGAGACGCCCTGAAACACCGCGCGCCACGCGCCCCGACGGCGCGTGGCGGCTGCGCCCGAACGACGAACGCCCCGGCGCGCAGCCGGGGCGTTCGTGTCGTCTTCGTGTCGCTCAGTCGCGCGAGTCGACGAGCAGCCTCGAGCTCTCGTCGTGCCAGCTCTGGGCGATCTGCGAGAGCTTCTCCTGGTGCTTGCGGCCGTGGTGGGCGCAGAAGAGCAGTTCGCCGTTCGCGACCACCACCCGGATGTACGCCTGGGCGCCGCACGCGTCGCAGCGGTCGAGCGCGGTGAGCTCGTAGGGGGTGTCGACGTCGACCACGCCGTCCGTCTCGGTCTGCTGGGTCATGGTGCCTCCTCCGTCGCGCTCCGGCTTTCGGTGTTCATCAATGAAAACACGGGGGAGCGGCGCACCCTTCCGCATCGCCGGGCATTTCGCTGAGAGCGCAGCGCCTGCGCCGAGGTGTCGCCGGTCGTCACTAGGCTTGACCGACGTGAGCTCCGACTATTCCGCCCGCCATCTCTCCGTGCTCGAGGGCCTCGAGGCCGTGCGCAAGCGACCCGGCATGTACATCGGCTCGACCGACTCGCGCGGCCTCATGCACTGCCTGTGGGAGATCATCGACAACTCCGTCGACGAGGCGCTCGCGGGCCACGGCACCGAGATCGAGGTCGTGCTGCACGCCGACGGCAGCGTCGAGGTGCGCGACCACGCCCGAGGCATCCCGGTCGACGTCGAACCGAAGACCGGGCTGACGGGCGTCGAGGTCGTGTTCACGAAGCTGCACGCCGGCGGCAAGTTCGGCTCGGGGTCGTACGCGGCCTCGGGCGGCCTGCACGGCGTCGGCGCCTCGGTGGTCAACGCCCTCTCGTCGCGCCTCGACGTGCAGGTCGACCGCGACGGCAAGACCTGGGCGATGTCGTTCCACCGCGGTGAGCCGGGCACCTTCGCCGACGGGGGCGAGCCCTCGCCCGACTCGGCGTTCTCGCCGTTCGAGCAGTCGAGCGCCCTGGCCGTGGTCGGCAAGGTGAAGAAGGGCGTCACCGGCACCCGCATCCGCTACTGGGCCGATCCGCAGATCTTCACGCGGGGCGCGAGCTTCCAGCTCGACGACCTGCTCGGCCGTGCCCGCCAGACCGCCTTCCTCGTGCCCGGTCTCGGGCTCACCGTCATCGACGAGCGCGGCGAGGCGCCGGAGACGCACCGCTTCCACTTCGAGGGCGGCATCTCGGAGTTCGTCGAGCACCTGGCGACGGACGGCCCGGTGACCGACATCTGGCGCCTCACCGGCGAAGGGCGCTTCACCGAGACGGTTCCCGTGCTCTCGGCCGGTGGCGCGATGGTGCCCACCGAGGTCGAGCGGGTCTGCGAGGTCGACCTCGCGCTGCGCTGGGGCACGGGCTACGACACCGTCATGCGCAGCTTCGTCAACATCATCGCCACCCCGAAGGGCGGCACGCACCAGGCCGGCTTCGAGCAGGGACTCCTGAAGTTCCTGCGTGCGCAGGTCGAGCAGAACGCGCGCAAGCTCAAGGTCGGCACCGACAAGCTCGACAAGGACGACGTGCTCGCCGGCCTCACGGCCGTGCTCACGGTGCGCCTGCCCGAACCGCAGTTCGAGGGCCAGACGAAGGAGGTGCTCGGCACGCCGGCCGTGCGCGCCATCGTCTCGTCGGTCGTCGCCAAGCAGCTCGGCGAGCGCTTCGCGTCGACGAAGCGGGAGGACAAGGCGCAGACGAGCCTCGTGCTCGAGAAGATCGTCGCCGAGATGAAGGCGCGCATCTCCGCGCGCACCCACAAGGAGACGCAGCGGCGCAAGAACGCGCTCGAGAGCTCCTCGCTGCCCGCGAAGCTCGCCGACTGCCGCTCGAGCGACGTCGCGCACAGCGAGCTGTTCATCGTCGAGGGAGACTCCGCCCTCGGCACCGCCAAGCTCGCCCGCGACAGCGAGCACCAAGCGCTCCTGCCGATCCGGGGCAAGATCCTGAACGTGCAGAAGGCCTCGATCTCCGACATGCTCGGCAACGCGGAGTGCGCGGCGATCATCCAGACGATCGGGGCCGGCTCGGGCCGCAGCTTCGACCTCTCCGCGGCGCGCTACGGCAAGGTCATCATCATGAGCGACGCGGATGTCGACGGCGCCCACATCCGCACCCTGCTGCTCACGCTCTTCTTCCGCTACATGCGGCCCATGATCGAAGAGGGCCGCGTGTTCGCGGCCGTGCCGCCGCTGCATCGCATCATCGTTCAGAACCCGGGCTCGAAGCCGAACGAGACGATCTACACGTACTCCGAGGCCGAGTTCAAGGCCGTCACCGCCGACCTCGCGCGCCGCGGCAAGAAGTTCGGGGAGCCGCAGCGCTACAAGGGGCTCGGCGAGATGGACGCCGAGCAGCTCGCCACCACGACGATGGACCCGAAGCACCGCACCCTCCGCCGGGTCAACCTGGCCGACGCCGAGAACGCCGGCCGGGTGTTCGAGCTGCTCATGGGCAACGAGGTCGCCCCGCGCAAGGAGTTCATCGTCGACAGCGCCGCCGGGCTGAGCCGGGAGCGCATCGACGCGTAGCCGGTCGCGACCGGCGGGGGCCGGGGCTCCCGCCGGCTCCGCGAGCGGGCGAGCGCGTCCTGGGCCGCCCGCTCGCGGAGCTCGACTCAGCCGATGCGGCGCCCGCTCGCCGAGCTCGACGCGGCCGAGGCGGCGGCCGATCGCGGCGACGACCGCCTCGAGCTGCTGCCCGGAGCCGTCGCGCTTCGCGCGCTCTTCGGGGAG
>JBDIAF010000026.1:0-10619 GCA_039812245.1 Agromyces sp.
GACTGGGCGAGCCGGCCGTCCTGGCGCACCAGGCGCCATACTCCCGAGCAGTACGGCGGGTTCCAAGCGCGGTGCCGCGCTCGGCTTCACCGCGTCGCGGCGCTCACCGCCGAGACGTGAACGAAGGTCAGGCGCCACCGACGGTCGCGCGGAAGACCCGCGTCACCTCGGTATCGGGAACGAGGCCCTCGCCGAGCACCAGCACCTCGATGTCGCTGAGGCGATGCTTGCGCAGCACCTTCTCGGCCGCGCCGATCTCGCCGTCGACGCCCGAGCCCTTCATCAGCACGAGCTCGCCGCCCGCACGGACCAGGGGAGCGGTGATGGGAACGAGCGTGCGCAGGGCGCTCACGGCACGTGCGGTCACCTGGTCGAGGGCACCGCGCAGCTTCACCTCTTCGGCCCGGGCGCGAACCACCTCGACGTTCGCGAGATCGAGCTCGGCGACCTGCCGCTCGAGCCAGGCGACGCGGCGCTCCATCGGCTCGATCAGCACGAACGACACGTCGGGCCGGGCGATCGCGAGGACGATGCCGGGCAGACCGGCACCAGACCCGACGTCGCCCACCCGCCCAGGACGCAGCAGTGGAGCGACGAGACCGCTGTTGACGATGTGCCTGGTCCACAGCCGCGGCAGCTCGAGGGGCCCGATGAGCCCGAGCTCCTCGCCGTGGCGGGCGAGCGAATCGGTGAAGGCCCGAGCCTTGGGCAGCGTCGCCCCGAAGACCTCGGCGGCAGCGGCCGGCTCCGGCTCGAGTTCGGCGGGCGGGCCGCTCACCGTTTCACGTGAAACATCGCGCGGTTCGGATGCCTCGGCCATCACTTCTCCGCGGTCACCCGTTGCGGCTGATGACCGTGTGGCGGTCGGCGCCCTCGCCCCGCGAAGCCGAGTGCAGGCCGCGCTCGGCGACGAGGTCGTGCACCAGCTTGCGCTCGTACGACGACATCGGCGGAAGCGAGGCCTCGGCCGCCCCGTCGTCCAGCCGCTCTGCGGCGCGGGCCACCAGTCGCTCGAGCTCGGCGCGACGCGCATCCCGCGAGCCGCCGATGTCGAGGATCAGACGCGAGAACGAGCCGGTCTTGCTCTGCACGGCGAGGCGCGTGAGCTCCTGCAGGGCACTCACGGTGTCGGGCTTCGACAGCAGCGAGAGGTTGTCGCTGTCGGCCGCATGCACCGAGACGTAGGCACGACCGTTGCGCGCATCGATGTCGATGTCGCCGTCGAGGTCGCAGATGTCGAGCAGCTCCTCGATGTAGTCGGCGGCGATGTCGCCTTCCTCTTCGAGCTGGGCGACGCTGCGCTGTTCGGTGTCGGGCTGCACGTTGGTCATGTCGTTCACTTTCCGCTCTGCTTCTTCGCGCGGTTCTTGCTCATCGGCTGCTGGCGCTGGGTGGTCTGCGGCTTCGCGACCTCGCTCGAGGCATCCGCGCCGTTCTGACCGTTCTCGGGCGCGACGAGCTTGCCCTTGCGGGCGAGGCGCTCTTCGCGAGCCTTGGCGGCCTCGCTGCCGGGGGTCGGCATGTTGCGGATGACGACGAACTGCTGGCCCATGGTCCAGAAGTTCGAGACCAGCCAGTAGAACATGACGCCGAGGGGGAAGGCGACACCCGAGAAGGCGAAGACGAGGGGGAGCAGGTAGAGCAGGATGCGCTGCTGGCGGAACATGGGGCTCGCCTTGGTCTCGGGCGACATGTTCTTCGAGACGATCTGCAGCTGGGTGATGAACTGCGAAGCGGTCATCAGCACGATCATGGTCAGCGCGATGATCATGACGTTGAGGCTGAACGGGTCGCCCGCGGTCATCAGGTTCCACTGCTGGATGAACGTCGCCTTCAGCGGGGCGCCGAGGAACTCGGCGTTCGCGAACGAGTTCGCGAGCTCCTGCGTGAACAGGCCGACGCCCGCCTTGTCGTGCTGCGCGTCGTTCAGCACCGAGAACAGTGCGAAGAAGATCGGCATCTGCAGCAGCAGGGGAAGGCAGGAGGAGAGCGGGTTGGTGCCCGTCTTCTTGTAGAGCTCCATCGTCTCGCGCGACATCGCCTCGCGCGAGAACTGGTCCTTCTTGCCCTTGTACTTGTCCTGGATCTTCTTGAGCTGCGGCGCCACCTCGAGCATCCGGCGCTGGCTCTTGATCTGGCGCACGAAGATCGGGATGAGCGCGGCGCGCACGACGAGCACGAGCCCGACGATCGACAGCACCCACGTCGCGCCGCCGTTCGGGTCCATGCCGATCGAGGTCCACAGCCAGTGGAACGCGACGAGGATCAGCTCGACGACCCACTTGATGGGCCAGAGGATGAGGCTGATGAGATCCAAGGATCAGTCCTTCCGGGACGGGATTGGAGCGGAGATCGCGAGCACCGGCTCGTCGCTGAGCGGGTGGTCGAAGTCGGATGCCTCGAGCGAGCGCTGCTCGAGCGCGGCGTGCTCGAGCAGGTGCGCTTCGCGCGCGGCCAGTGCGCGGGCCTCGGCCTTCGGGAACATGCCCGCCGGCACCACCCAGCCGAAGCTCGTGATGCGATCGCGGTCGTGCCGGGCCGGGCGCACCTCGTCGATGCCGCCCGCGGTCCACGGGTTGCACCGGAGGATGCGCCAGGCCGTGAGTGCTGAGCCCACGACGAGCCCGCGCTGCTGCACCGAGCCGAGCCCGTAGGCCGAGCACGACGGGTAGTACCGGCAGACGTCGCCGTAGAGCGGCGAGATCACGGCGCGGTACCCGCGCAGCACGAGCACGCCGAGGTTGCGCGGCACCAGCAGCGCGAAACGGGCGAGCGAGCGCATCTCAGGCATCTCGGGCCGAGGCGACGGTCGAGCCGAGCCGGCGGCCGCGGCGCTCATAGGCCGAGACGACCTCGGCGCGCAGGGCGGGCCACTCGGCGTCGACCGCGGAGGGCAGTGCTCGCACGACCACGTCTACGCCGACGGCACCGCTCGCGAGCAACTCGTGGCACGCCGCCTTGAGGCGGCGTCGCACGAGGTTGCGCCGCACAGCGGTGCCGACCTTCTTGGAGACGATGAAGCCGAAGCGCGCCGGCTGGCCCGACTCCCGCGGGCGGAAGTAGCTCACGGTGTGGGTGCCGGCGGCCTTCGCACCACGACGCACGATCGACCGGTAGTCGTCGGCGCTCGTGATGCGATTGGCCTTGGCGAGCACCGAGGAACTTACGCCGAGAGCTCGGTGCGGCCCTTGGCGCGGCGAGCCGAGAGGATGGCGCGGCCGGCGCGGGTGCGCATGCGGAGGCGGAAGCCGTGCTTCTTGGCGCGGCGACGGTTGTTGGGCTGGAAGGTACGCTTGCTCATTCTTCTCTCCGACTGTCGGACTCTCCTCGCGGCGCGTCAGCGGTGCGCCTACGGGAAAACTGGGTGCCCAAAGGGCGGCGGTCAACCTATTAAAACTACGGCCTCGGCGCGGTCGGGTCAAACCGGGCGCTCCGCCCGTGGTCTCAGATCGAACCAGACAGTATCTCGCCAGCCTGCGTGCGCGCTGGGGATCGACACGCCGGTCGGATCGAATCCTCCCCGCGGCATTTGTCCGAGGCACGTCCATTCGCTAGCGTGAGTGACCAGTTATCCCCAGCCTGTCACGCGGAATCCTCGGCGACGCGCCGATCTGCCCACAGGCGGTGGAGAACATTGTGAACAAATCGCCTCGCGCCGGTCGCGCGTCGGTGGGGGACCCGACGCGCGTTCGTTCGACGGCGGCGGGACGAGCACTCAGAATGCGGGGAGCGATGACGGAACAGCCCATTTCCGAGACGTGGGCGACGGTACTCGGCCGGCTGGCGCAGGACGACGCCATCACCCCCATGCTCCAGGGCTTCCTCAACCTCGTCGAGCCGAAGGGCATCGCGGCGGGCACCTTCTACCTCGAGGTGCCGAACGAGTTCACCGCGAGCATGCTGAACCAGCGCATGCGGGTGCCGCTGCTGGCCGCCATGTCGGATCTCGACGTGCCCGCGCCGGTGACCTCCTTCTACGTGGTCGTGAACCCCGAGCTGGAGGAGGTCCGCGCGGCAGAGCCGCAGAGCCCCGTCGACGAGCTCGCGGAGCCCGTCGAGCTGCACGCCGCGCCGCCGGCCGTCTTCGACACCTCGGGCACCGATCGGCCGCGCGACTCGCGGCTGAACCCGAAGTACTCCTTCGACAGCTTCGTCATCGGCCAGTCGAACCGCTTCGCGCACGCCGCGGCGGTCGCCGTCGCCGAGGCCCCGGCCAAGGCGTACAACCCACTGTTCATCTACGGCGACTCGGGCCTCGGCAAGACCCACCTGCTGCACGCCATCGGCCACTACGCGATGAGCCTCTATCCCGGCATCCGGGTGCGCTACGTCTCGTCCGAGGAGTTCACGAACGACTTCATCAACTCGATCGCGAACAACCGCGGCTCGCTGTTCCAGCAGCGCTACCGCAACATCGACATCCTGCTGATCGACGACATCCAGTTCCTGCAGGGGAAGGCCGAGACCCAGGAGGCCTTCTTCCACACGTTCAACATCCTGCACGACCACAACAAGCAGATCGTGATCACGAGCGACGTGCCGCCGAAGCACCTCACGGGCTTCGAGGACCGCATGCGGAGCCGCTTCGAGTGGGGCCTCATCACCGACGTCCAGGCGCCCGACCTCGAGACCCGCATCGCGATCCTGCGCAAGAAGGCGCAGTCCGAGCGCCTGCAGGTGCCCGACGACATCCTCGAGTACATGGCCTCGAAGGTCTCGTCGAACATCCGCGAGCTCGAGGGGACGCTCATCCGCGTCACCGCCTTCGCGAGCCTCAACCGCACCCCGGTCGACATGCCCCTCGTGCAGACCGTGCTGAAGGACCTCATCACCGACGACACCGACAACGTCGTGGCGCCGGTCGACATCATCACGGCGACGGCCGACTACTTCAAGCTCACCGTCGACGACCTCTACGGCTCGAGCCGCTCGCAGGCCGTCGCGACCGCGCGGCAGATCGCGATGTACCTCTGCCGCGAGCTCACGAGCCTCTCGCTGCCGAAGATCGGGCAGCTCTTCGGCAATCGCGACCACACCACGGTGATGTACGCGAACAAGAAGATCTCCGAGCTCATGAAGGAGCGCCGCTCCATCTACAACCAGGTGACCGAGCTCACCGCGCGCATCAAGCAGAACTCGCGCTTCCGCTGATCCGCCGACCCTGAGTCGATCCGCCGGCCCTGAGCGCCCGTCTGAGCGCCGCAGAAGGCCGTTCCCCACAGTTGGGGAAAACCTGTGGATTGTTAACGAGCAACCGCGTCAGCGCTGTTGAGACACGAGACGCGCCTGTGGGGAACGCACTCGAACGCCTGACGCCGTCAGCAGTCGGGCGGACGGATCCCCACACGCTGTGCACAGATCGCACGAGCCGTTCTGCCCCGCCGTTCCGGGGATCTCCGAACACCATCCACAGTTTCCACAGCGGTTAACACCGTTAAGAGACTTAAGGCTTCAATGGGGGCTCGACAACCTGAGCGAACGGATGCCTCGCGGCGCACCTCGCCCGCGGCTGGGTCGCTCGATAGCATGGGAGCCCGCGCGCGTTCCGCGCGCGGCGGGGAAGGGCGTGCCGAACGCCGCAGCACTACCCGGGCACCGGCCATGACGACAGGAGAACCGTGAAGTTCCAGGTCAACCGCGACGTCTTCAGCGAGGCCGTGTCCTTCGCGGTCAAACTGCTTCCCCAGCGCACCACGCTGCCGATCCTGTCGGGCGTGCTCATCCAGGCATCCGACGAGGGTCTCGTGCTCTCCTCGTTCGACTACGAGGTCTCGAGCCAGACCGAGATCCAGGCCGACGTCGAAGAGCCGGGCACCGTGCTCGTCTCGGGCCGGCTCCTGGCCGAGATCGCTGGCCGGCTGCCGAACGCGCCCGTGCGCATCGCCACCGAGGAGAACCGCATCCAGGTCAGCTGCGGTTCGGCGAGCTTCACCCTGCTCTCGATGCCGGTCGAGGAGTACCCCTCGATCCCCGAGATCGGCGAGCAGTCGGGCGTCGTCCCCGCCGAGGAGTTCGCCGCCGCGGTGGCCCAGGTCGCCGTCGCCGCGTCGCGCGACGACGTCACCCCGGTCATCACCGGCGTGCAGCTCGAGGTGCGCGAGAACAGCCTCGGCCTGGTGGCCACCGACCGCTACCGGGTCGCCGTCCGCGAGATCGACTGGGACGGCGGCGCCGTCGCGACCGGCGACGCCGACGCAGTCACCGCGCTCGTGCCGGCGCGCACCCTGCAGGAGGTCGGCAAGACGTTCGGCCACTCGGGCACGATCTCGGTTTCGATCACGAGCCGCGACGACCGAGAGCTCATCGCGTTCAGCGCCGACAAGAAGACCGTCACGAGCCTGCTCATCAAGGGCAACTTCCCCCCGGTTCGCCGGCTCTTCCCCGACACGGTCGACAACTACGCGGTCATGAACACGGCCGAGCTCATCGAGGCGACCCGCCGCGTCGCTCTCGTGCTCGAGCGCGAGGCCGCGCTGCGCTACTCCTTCACGGCCGACGGGCTCACGCTCGAGGCGATCGGCAGCGAGCAGGCCCAAGCCTCCGAGTCGATCGACGCGATCCTCACCGGCGACGACACGGTCGTCTCGCTGAAGCCCCAGTTCCTGCTCGACGGCCTGGGCGCCGTGCACTCCGAGTTCGTGCGGGTCTCGTTCACCAAGACCGAGAACCCGAACAAGCCGGGCCCGGTGCTCATCACGAGCCAGACCTCGCGCGAGCAGGCGGGCGCCGACAGCTACCGCTACCTGCTGCAGCCGAACCTGCTGCTGCGCTGAGGCGGCGCCGCTGTCGGCGGCCGCGGGTAGCGTAGACGGGGTCGAGCGAGAGGAGGGTGCCGGTGCACGTCGCGCGGCTCTCGCTCACCGACTTCCGCAACTACGCCCGAGCCGAGCTCGAGCTCGGCCCCGGCGCGACGGTGCTCGTCGGCCGCAACGGCCAGGGCAAGACCAACCTCGTCGAGTCGATCGGCTACCTCGCGACGCTCGGCTCGCACCGGGTCTCGGGCGATCAGGCGCTCGTCAGGGCCGGCGCCGAGTCCGCGGTCGTCCGCGCGCTCCTCGCGCACGGCGAGCGGCAGCTGCTCGTCGAGCTGCAGCTCAACCGCCAGGGCGCGAACCGCGCGCAGCTCAACCGCTCGCCGGTGAAGACCCGCGAGCTGCCGCGCTACGCGCACACGGTGCTGTTCGCCCCCGAAGACCTGGCCATCGTGCGGGGCGAGCCCTCGGTCAGGCGGCGCATGCTCGACGAGCTGCTCGTGCAGCGCACGCCGCGGCTCGCCGGCGTCCGGGCCGACTACGACCGGGTGCTGCGTCAGCGCAACACCCTGCTGAAGAGCGCCCGGGCCCGCGGGCTCACCGCCGAGAAGCTGCCGACCCTCGACATCTGGGACGAACGGCTGGTCGAGCTCGGCAGCGAGCTCATCGACCAGCGACTGGCGCTCGTCGCCGAGCTGGCCGAGCCCCTGGCTGCGGCGTACCGCTCGATCGTCGACGCCGACCACGGCCCGGCCCTGCGACCGGTGCTCTCGATCGACGGAGCCGACGCCGAGGACGACGAGGTCCGGCCCGCCGCTCGGCAGGCCGAGCCCGTCGAGGCCGCCGGCGTCGTCGTCGACGGCGGCGTCGCAGCGTCCGACGGCGATGCGGCCGCGATGGATGCCTCGACCGCCACACGATTCGCCGCCGCCCTCCGTGGCCTCCGCCGCAAGGAGCTCGAGCGCGGCGTCACCCTCGCCGGCCCGCATCGCGACGACGTGCTGCTGCTGCTCAACGAGCTGCCGGCCAAGGGCTACGCCAGCCACGGCGAGTCCTGGTCGTTCGCCCTGGCCCTGCGGCTCGCCTCGGCCGAGCTGCTGCGCCGCGACTCGGCCACCGGCGACCCCGTGCTCGTGCTCGACGACGTCTTCGCCGAGCTCGACCGCCTGCGCCGCGAGCGTCTCGCGGCCGCCATCGGCGGCTACGAGCAGGTGCTCGTCACGGCCGCGGTGCTCGAGGACGTGCCCGCTCCGCTCACGGCGCGCATCGTGCACATCGACGCGGGCCGCATCGTCGACGCCGGCGACGAGGACGGTGACGACAGTGACGCCGCGTCCGCCGATGCAGGTGCAGAGGAGACTCGAGGGCGAGACGAGGGCGTCGCCGGCGAGGCATCCGATCTCGCAGGGGGTGCGGCGTGAGCGAGGTGTCCGAGGCGGTGCGCGTCTATCAGCACTTCCGCGAGATCTTCGGGGGCGAACCGCGCGTGAGGCCGGGGCGCGTCCGCACCCGCGAACGCGAGGCATCCGGCAGCGAGCCGTTCTCGCCCGGTCGCGACCCGCGACCGCTCGGCGCGACCATCGACCAGCTCTCGGCCCAGCTCGGCTGGAGCGGCGCGCTCTCGCAGGCCGACCTGCTGACCACCTGGCGCGACATCGCGGGCGACGAGACCGCGAAGCACTCCGAGCCGATCGCGATCGAGGGGGGCGTGCTGCAGGTGCGATGCGAGTCGACCGCGTGGGCGACGCAGCTCCGGCTGATGCGCCAGCAGCTGCTCGCGCGCATCGCCGAGGTGCACCCGGGCGCCGGGGTCGAGACGATCCGCTTCCAAGGCCCGGATGCCCCCACCTGGAAACGCGGCCCCAGATCGGTCCCAGGCCGCGGTCCGCGCGATACCTACGGCTGAGAAGGCAAATTCGGTCACCCGAGCTGCGACATCGCCCCAGATCGGCGGTTTCGAGCCGCTGCGACGCGCGATCTTGATAGGATCGAGAGTCGCCAGAACGACGGTTTGGAGCCCGATTCACCCATGACAGCGGAACCGACGAAGGCCCAGGGCGCGCCCGAATACGGCGCCGACGCCATCCAGGTACTCGAGGGCCTCGAAGCGGTCCGCAAGCGTCCCGGCATGTACATCGGCTCGACGGGTCCGCGCGGCCTGCACCACCTCGTGTACGAGATCGTCGACAACTCGGTCGACGAGGCGCTCGCGGGCTACGCGACCGACATCGACGTGACGATCCTCGAAGACGGCGGCATCCGGGTCATCGACGACGGTCGAGGCATCCCGGTCGACATCCACCCGACCGAGGGCAAGTCGACCGTCGAGGTCGTGCTCACCGTGCTGCACGCCGGCGGCAAGTTCGGCGGCGGCGGCTACGCGGTGTCGGGCGGACTCCACGGCGTCGGCTCCTCCGTCGTGAACGCGCTCTCGTCGCGACTCGAGGTCGAGGTGAAGCGTCAGGGACACGTCTGGCGCCAGGCGTTCAACATCGGCGTGCCCGAGGCGCCGCTCTCGAAGGACGAGGCGAGCGACGAGACCGGCACGACGACCACGTTCTGGCCGAGCCCCGACATCTTCGAGACCGTCGAGTTCGACTACGAGACGCTGCGCACCCGGTTCCAGCAGATGGCCTTCCTCAACAAGGGCCTGCGCATCACGCTGACCGACCTCCGGCCCGAGGCCGCCGTGCCGGTCGACCCCGCCGACGTCGACGCCGATGCGGCGGCCGGCGCCGACGCGACCGTCGCTCGCAGCGACACCTTCCTGTACGAGCGCGGCCTCAGCGACTACGTCGAGTACCTCAACAAGTCCAAGCGCGCCGAGCTCGTCAACGAGGAGATCATCTCCTTCGAGTCGGAGGACACCGAGCGCAAGATCGCGCTCGAGGTCGCGATGCAGTGGACGACGGCGTACACCGAGTCGGTGCACACCTACGCGAACACGATCAACACGCACGAGGGCGGCACCCACGAGGAGGGCTTCCGCGCCGCGCTGACGACCCTCGTCAACCGCTACGCGCGCGAGAAGAACCTCCTGAAGGAGAAGGACGACAACCTCTCGGGTGACGACGTGCGCGAGGGGCTCACCGCGGTCATCTCGGTGAAGCTCTCCGAGCCGCAGTTCGAGGGCCAGACGAAGACGAAGCTCGGCAACACCGAGGCGAAGTCCTTCGTTCAGCGCATCGTCGGCGATCAGCTCGGCGACTGGTTCGAGCGCAACCCGAATCAGGCCCGCGACATCATCCGCAAGGCCATCCAGGCCGCCACCGCCCGAATCGCCGCGCGCAAGGCGCGCGAGGCGACCCGGCGCAAGGGCTTCCTCGAGACCAGCGGCATGCCGGGCAAGCTCAGCGACTGCACCTCGAAGGACCCGGTCGTCTCCGAGATCTTCCTCGTCGAGGGCGACTCGGCCGGCGGCTCGGCGAAGACCGGTCGCAACCCCGCGACCCAGGCCATCCTGCCGCTGCGCGGCAAGATCCTGAACGTCGAGAAGGCGCGCCTCGACCGCGCGCTCGGCAACGCCGAGATCCAGGCGATGATCACCGCGTTCGGCACCGGCATCGGCGAGGACTTCAACCCCGAGAAGGCCAGGTACCACAAGATCGTGCTCATGGCCGACGCCGACGTCGACGGCCAGCACATCACCACCCTGCTGCTCACGCTGCTGTTCCGCTACATGCGACCGCTCATCGAGATGGGCTACGTGTACCTCGCGCAGCCGCCGCTGTACCGGTTGAAGTGGACCAACGCCGACCACGAGTACGTCTACTCCGACCGCGAGCGCGACGCGCTGCTCGCCGAGGGCCAGGCCTCGGGCAAGCGCCTGCAGAAGGAGAACGGCGTCCAGCGCTACAAGGGTCTCGG
>JBDIAF010000027.1:0-10496 GCA_039812245.1 Agromyces sp.
GAGCGCCGCCAGCGCCTCGGCTCTGGCTCCTGCGCCACCCGGTGCGGCGTCTGCCGTGCCGTTCGCGGACGCGGCCGCGGTCGCGGTGTCGAGTCGCGCCCGCCAGCGCGTGCGTTCGCCCCTCAGCACGTCGTCGAGGGCGACGCCGGGCAGCGACGCCGCGATGAGCACCCGGTCGACGGTCTCGTCGAAGGCATCCGCGCCCGAGGCATCCGCCCCGCCGAGCCAGGCCTCGGCGGCGAGCCGGCCGTCCGCCGTGAGCCGGTGCAGCGGCAGACCGTCGGGCGTGCTGCCGCCGGGTTCCACGAGCCCAGCCTTCGTCGCGCGTTCGAGCGTCGCGTACGTCTGGCCCACGTTGATGGCGCGCCGGCCGCCGGTGCGCTCGGCGAGGCCGCCGTGCAGGGCGAACCCGTAGGCGGGCCCGATCGTGAGCAGGGCGAGCAGGGCCTCGCGGACGGCCATGGGCGACTCCGATGCATGAGTGAATACCTCACTGAGCATAGTGTTGCGCCACTGCGTGGCACCGTCGCGACACGGGAGGCGTTCAGCCTTGTCATTCCGCCTGATGCGGGGCATAATCGGCGTGACGGCTCGCCGTCCACAATCGAACATCCGCCACCCGTTCCGAGGTCGTAGGGGAAGACGCACCTCAGAGAACGGAGAAGGAAGATGGCGGAACAGCTCACGCGGGCCACGCGCGCCGCGCGAGGCGTGCTGTTCGTGCACTCCTCGCCGAGGCCGCTGTGCCCTCACGTCGAATGGGCCGCGGGCCGCGCGCTCGGCGTGCCCGTGAACTTCGATTGGCACGAGCAGCCCGTGATGCGCGGCGCCATGCGAGCCGAGTTCTACTGGGAGGGCGCCCCCGGCGACGGGGCGCGGCTCGCGTCGGCACTGCACGGCTGGGAGCAGCTGCGCTTCGAGGTGAGCGAAGACCCCTCGCCCGGCAACGACGGCGCGCGGTGGATGCACACCCCCGCGCTCGGCGTGCACTTCGCCCAGACCGACAGCGCGGGCAATGCCGTGGTGGGTGAGGACCGCATCCGCTACGCCATGGAGGTCGCGGGCCACGATCCGCTCGAGCTGCACCGCGAGCTGCGCCTCGCGCTCGGCCAGGCGTGGGACGACGAGCTCGAGCCGTTCCGCCACGCGAGCGACTTCGCTCCGGTCGTCTGGTTGCACCAGGTGGGGTGAGCACGGGACGCGGGTCGGCTGCGGCGCGACGCGGAAGTCGGACGGGGAATCCCGGCGGCCGCACGAGCGAAGCAGCCGACCCGGAGACGGGAAGGGCCCCGGTGGATCGAATCCACCGGGGCCCTCCGCTCGTGCGCCAGACGTCGGCGCGGCAGTCGCCGCCCGCCCGCTCAGGCCGAGCGGAACGCGATGACCGCGTTGTGCCCGCCGAACCCGAAGGAGTTCGAGATGGCGAGCTGGTCGCCGTCCCCGAGCTGCTGAGGCGTGCCCGCGACGCGGAACGGCACTGCCGGGTCCTGCTCGGTGATGTTGATCGTCGGCGGCGCGACGCGGTCGCGCAGGGCGAGCACCGTGAAGATCGCCTCGAGCGCACCCGTGCCGCCGAGCAGGTGCCCGGTGGAGGCCTTCGTGGCCGAGACGGGGATGTCGTCGACGCGGTCGCCGAAGACGGCCTTCAGCGCCTGGTACTCGTTGGGGTCGCCGACCGGGGTCGACGTCGCGTGCGCGTTGATGTGCGTCACGTCGTCGGGGGAGGCGCCGGCCTGCTCGAGGGCGAGCTTGACCGCGCGTGCGGCGCCGCGGCCCTCGGGGTCGTTCGCGGTGATGTGGTACGAGTCGGCGGTGACGCCGCCGCCCACGACGTAGGCGTAGATCTTCGCACCGCGCGCCTTCGCGTGCTCCTCCGTCTCGAGGATGAGGACGCCGGCGCCCTCGCCCATGACGAAGCCGTCGCGGTCGACGCTCGTGGGACGCGACGCGGTCGCGGGGTCGTCGTTGCGCTTCGACAGGGCCTGCATCGAGGCGAACGAGGCGATGGTGATCGGGTGGATCGCCGACTCGGTGCCGCCGGCGATCACGACGTCGGCGAGGCCGTCCTGCAGGTGCTCGACGGCGTTGAAGAGCGACTCGGTGCTCGACGCGCAGGCGCTCGCGACGGTGGTCGCGAAGGCGCGCGCCCCGAAGTGCAGCGAGAGGTTGCCGGAGGCCGAGTTCGGCATGAGCATCGGCACCGTCATGGGCAGCACGCGGCGCGGGCCCTTCTCGCGCAGGGTGTCCCAGGCGTCGAGCAGGGTCCAGACGCCGCCGATGCCGGTGGCGAAGTCGACGCCGAGGCGCTCGGGGTCGACCTCGGGCGAGCCGGCGTCGGCCCAGGCCTCCATGGCGGCGACGAGGGCGAGCTGCGACGAGGGATCGAGGCGCTTCGCGATGGGGCGCTCGAGCACGGTGTCGGGGCGCACGAGGGCCTCGGCCGCGAAGGTCACGGGCAGGGCGTACTCGGCCACCCAGTCGTGCTCGAGGGTGCGGGCGCCGGAGGTGCCGGCGAGCAGCGCCTCCCAGCTTTCGGGCGCGGTGCCGCCGATGGGCGAAGTCGCACCGACGCCCGTGACGACGATGTTCTTGGTCATGACGAAAACACTCCGGAGTGGGAGGAACGGAACAGAACCGAGCGGGCCGGGGGAGTGCCGCGGCCCGCTCGATGCGGTGACTAGGCCTGGGCCTTGACGATGAAGCTGACGGCGTCACCGACGGTCTTGAGGTTCTTGACCTCTTCGTCGGGGATCTTCACGTCGAACTTCTCCTCGGCGTTGACGACGATCGTCATCATCGAGATGGAGTCGATGTCGAGGTCGTCGGTGAACGACTTGTCCAGCTCAACCGTGTCGGTCGCGATGCCGGTCTCGTCGTTGATGAGCTCGGCCAGGCCGGCCAGCACTTCTTCGTTGGACAATGCCATGGTTCTTCTCCTTGCGGGGGTGTCTCGTTTGACCGAGACACAGTCTAGAGGGACGGGGGACGGGGGTTCAGGGAAGAACCACCACTTGGGCGCCGAACACGAGTCCGGCGCCGAAGCCGATCTGGAGGGCGAGGCCTCCGGAGAGCTCGGGGTGCTCCTCGAGCAGTCGGTGGGTCGCGAGCGGGATGGACGCGGCCGAGGTGTTGCCGGTCGTCGCGATGTCGCGGGCGATCACGACCGACTCGGGCAGCTTCAGCTGCTTCGCGAACTCGTCGATGATGCGCATGTTGGCCTGGTGGGGGATGAAGGCGGCGAGGTCGTCGCTCGTCACGCCCGCGGCGTCGAGGGCCTGCTTGGCGACCTTGGCCATGTCCCACACCGCCCAGCGGAAGACCGTCTGGCCCTCCTGACGGAGCGTCGGCCACTCGGCGGCGCCGTCGCGGAACTCGGTCAGGGTGTGGTTCATGCCCACGGCACCGGCCTTCGAGCCGTCGGAGCCCCACACCGTTCGCGCGATGCCCGGGAACTCGCTCGGGCCGATCACCGCGGCGCCGGCGCCGTCGCCGAGCAGGAACGAGATCGACCGGTCGGTCGGGTCGACGACGTCCGACAGCTTCTCGGCGCCCACGACGAGCGCGTAGTTGGCCGCTCCCGTGCGGATGAGCGCGTCGGCCTGGGCGACGGCGTACGCGTACCCGGCGCAGGCCGCGTTCGAGTCGTAGGCGGCCGCCGGGTTGGCGCCGACGCGGTCGGCGAGCACGGCGGCCATCGACGGCGTCTGCTGCACGTTCGAGATCGTGGCGACGATGACGAGGTCGATGAGCTCGGGCGCGACGCCCGACTTGGCGATCGCCTCCTCGGCCGCGGCGGTCGACAGGTCGAGGGCGCTGACGTCGGCGCCGGCGCGGGTGCGGGTGATGATACCGGTGCGCTGCTGGATCCACTCGTCGGACGAGTCGATCGGCCCGACGAGGTCGTCGTTCGGCACGGCGTGCTCGCCGCGGGCGGCGCCGAGCGAGTAGATGCGCGTGTAGGCGGGGCCGGTCGACTGCTGCAGGGTGGGCTTGGTCATGCTCTCGGCTTTCTTCGATGCTTCGGATGCCTCGGCGGCGGGGTCTCGATCGCGCGCGTGCGCGGTCAGGCGCCCTGGGCGATGAGCTCGCGGGCTGCGGCGAGGTCGTCGGGGGTCTTCACGGCGACCGTCGGCACGCCCTTGAGCGCGCGCTTCGCGAGGCCGACGAGCGCACCGGCCGGGGCGAGCTCGACGATGCCGGTGACGCCCGCCTCGGCGAACGCGGCCATGTCGAGATCCCAGCGCACCGGCGAGGAGACCTGGCCGACGAGGAGCTCGACGAACTCGGCGCCCGAGGCGACGACGCTGCCGTCGCGGTTGGTCCAGAGCGGCAGGCTCGGGTCGGCGGGCGCGAGAGTCGAGGCGACCTCGCGCAGCCCGTCGACGGCGGGTCGCATGTACCGGGTGTGGAACGCGCCGGCGACCTGCAGCGGGATGACCCGGCTGCCGGCGGGCGGCTCGGCCTTCAGCTGCTCGAGGGCCTCGATCGCGCCGGCGACGACGATCTGCCCGCCGCCGTTGTAGTTGGCCGGCTCGAGGCCGAGCTCGTCGAGCCGGGCGAGGATCGACGGCTCGTCGCCGCCGAGGACGGCGCTCATGCCGGTCGCGACCTCGGCCGCGGCATCCGCCATCGCCCGCCCTCGCGCCGCGACGAAGCGCATCGCCTCGGCCGCATCGAGGACGCCGCTGCCGGCCGCCGCGGTGATCTCGCCGACCGAGTGGCCGGCGATGCCGGCCACGCCGTTCGCGACGCCGCCGTCGAACAGGGCCTCGAGCGTCAGGATGCCGGCCGCCACGATGAGCGGCTGCGCCACCTTGGTGTCGCGGATCGTGTCGGCGTCGCTCACGGTGCCGTGCTCGGCCAGGTCGAGCTCGGCGGCGGCCGAGAGCTCCGCGAGGCGGCTGCGGCGGGCGGGATCCTCCAGCCAGGGGGCGAGGAAACCGGGGGTCTGCGAGCCCTGTCCAGGGCAGACGACGACGATCACCCCACTAGTCTGCCAAGGCTCGGAGGCTGCGTGGTGTGCACACGCCACAAGCTCTGCCGGGATCGCTTGTGCACGGCGCACAGTTCGGGGCGTCGTGAGGTGGGACGAGCGAAGCTCAGACCGTGCGGCGGCGCGGCTGCACCTCGTGGTCGCTCATCGAGCCGACGATCAGCGCCGACTGCAGGATGAGGGCCTCACGGGCGCCGGTGGCGTCGTAGCCGATGACGTCCGAGACGCGCTTCAGTCGGTAGCGCACCGTGTTCGGGTGCACGAAGAGCTCGCGGGCCGTGGCCTCGAGCGAGCGCCCGTTGTCGAGGTAGCTCCACAGCGTCGTCGCGAGCTCGGTGGAGTGCGCCTGCAGCGGGCGGTAGATGCGGTGGATCAGGGTGGCGCGGGCGAGCGGGTCGCCCGCGAGGGCGCGCTCGGGCAGCAGGTCGTCGGCGTGCACCGGGCGCGGCGCGTGCCGCCACGAGCGCGCGACCGCGAAGCCCGCGAGCGCCGCCTTGGCGCTCTTGGACGCGTCGACGAGGTTGGGCACCTCGTGCCCGAGCACCAGGTGACCCGCGCCGAACTGCGGTTCGAGCTGCGTGGCGATCTCCATGAAGCTGAGCGCCGGCGAGGTGCCGATCGTCTCGTCGCCCTCGCGCGCCTGCGGGTCGGCGCGGCCGATCACGAGCACGAGGCGATTGCCCTGCACCCCGACGAGGACGTCGGCGTGCATGTGCCGGGCCGCGCGGCGCACCTGGTCGACGTCGAACTGCTTCGGAGCCGTGCCGACGAGCACCGACACCTCGCCATGGCCGTGCCAGCCCAGGGCGGCGATGCGGCTCGGCAGCTCGTCGTCGTACTCGCCCGAGAGGATCGAGTCGACGACGAGCGCCTCGAGGCGGGCATCCCAGAGGCCGCGGGCTTCGGCGGCGCGGGCGTAGACGTCGGCCGCCGCGAAGGCGATCTCGCGCGAGTACAGGAGGATCGCCTCGCGCAGCGGCTCGCCGCCGTCCTTCACGCGCTCCTCGACCACCTCGACGGTGACGCGGATCAGCTGCAGCGTCTGCTGCAGGCTGACGGAGCGCAGGAGCTCGCGGGGGGCGGCGCCGAACACGTCGGCGGCGATCCACGGCGTCGAGCGGGGATCGTCGAACCACGAGATGAACGAGGTGATGCCCGCCTGCGCGACGAGGCCCACGGCCGAGCGTCGACTCGGTGGCATGTCGCCGTACCAGGGGAGCGTGTCCTCCAGCCGCTTCAGCGTCTGGGTGGACAGCTCACCGGATATGGTGCGCAACCACGCGAGCGTCTCCGCTTTCGTCCGGGGCCTCGTCGCCAATGCAGCTCGCCCGTCAGCTCTCGCCGCCGGCCGAACCCGTCGTGCCGGCGTTGACGTCGAACAGACGGTACTTCTCGATCGCCTGGGCGGCGAGCGAGGCGTCGACCTCGCCGCGCTCGGCCAGCAGCTCGAGCGTGCGGACCACGATCGAGGGGCCGTCGATCTTGAAGAACCGACGGGCGGCGGCGCGGGTGTCCGAGAAGCCGAAGCCGTCGGCGCCGAGCGTGGCGTACTGGCCGGGCACGTAGGGGCGGATCTGCTCCTGCACGCCGTGCATCCAGTCGGAGACGCCCACGAACGGGCCCTGCTCGCCGGCGAGCTTCTGCGTGAGGTACGGCACGCGACGCTCCTCGCCCGGGTAGAGGAAGTTGTGCTCGTCCGCGGCGAGGCCGTCGCGGTTCAGCTCCGACCAGCTCGTGACGCTCCACACGTCGGCCGAAACGCCCCAGTCCTCCGCCAGCAGCTGCTGGGCCTCGAGCGCCCACGGCACCCCGACGCCCGATGCGAGCAGCTGGGCCTTCGGGCCCTGCGTCGCCGACTGCGAGACGCGGTGGATGCCCCGCACGATGCCCTCGACGTCGACGCCCTCGGGCTCGGCCGGCTGCACGATGGGCTCGTTGTAGACCGTGAGGTAGTACATGACGTTCGGGTCGGGGTGCTGGCCGCCGTACATGCGCTCGAGGCCGGCACGCATGATGTGGCCGATCTCGTAGCCGTAGGCGGGGTCGTACGAGACGACCGCGGGGTTCGTCGCCGCCAGCAGCTGCGAGTGGCCGTCGGCGTGCTGCAGGCCCTCGCCGGTGAGCGTCGTGCGACCGGCGGTCGCGCCGATCACGAAGCCGCGCGCCATCTGGTCGCCCGCGGCCCAGAAGGCGTCGCCCGTGCGCTGGAACCCGAACATCGAGTAGAACACGTAGATCGGGATCAGCGGCTCGCCCTGCGTCGAGTACGAGGTGCCGACGTTCGTGAACGCCGCGACCGCCCCGGCCTCGTTGATGCCGACGTGGATGATCTGGCCCTGCGGGCTCTCCTTGTAGGCGAGCAGCAGCTCTCGGTCGACCGAGGTGTAGTGCTGGCCGTTCGGGTTGTAGATCTTCGCGCTCGGGAAGAACGCGTCGATGCCGAAGGTGCGCGCCTCGTCGGGGATGATCGGCACGATGCGGTGGCCGAAGTCCTTCGACCGCATCAGGTCCTTCAGCAGGCGCACGAAGGCCATCGTGGTGGCGATCTCCTGCGTGCCGGAGCCCTTCTTCGCGATCGCGTACGCCGAGTCGTCGGGCAGCGAGATCGCCGTGTGGTTCGAGCGGCGCTCGGGGGTGTAGCCGCCGAGCGCGCGCCGGCGCTCGTGCAGGTACTGGATCGCGGGGTCCGCGTCGCCGGGCGTGTAGTACGGCGGCAGGTACGGGTTCTCCTCGAGCTGGGCGTCGGTGATCGGGATGCGCATCGAGTCGCGGAACGTCTTCAGGTTCTCGAGCGTCATCTTCTTCATCTGGTGGGTCGCGTTGCGGCCCTCGAACGCCGGGCCGAGCCCGTAGCCCTTGATGGTCTTCGCGAGAATGACCGTGGGCTGGCCCTTGTGCTCGGTCGCGGCCTTGAAGGCGGCGTAGACCTTGCGGTAGTCGTGACCGCCGCGCTTGAGGCCCCAGATCTCGTCGTCGCTCAGGTGCTTCACGAGCTCGAGCGCGCGGGGGTCGCGGCCGAAGAAGTTCTCGCGCACGTAGGCGCCCGACTCGGCCTTGTAGGTCTGGTAGTCGCCGTCGGGGGTGACGTTCATGAGGTTGCGCAGCGCGCCCTCGTGGTCGTTGGCGAGCAGCTCGTCCCACTCGCGGCCCCAGATGACCTTGATGACGTTCCACCCGGCGCCGCGGAAGAAGCTCTCGAGCTCCTGGATGATCTTGCCGTTGCCGCGCACCGGCCCGTCGAGGCGCTGCAGGTTGCAGTTGATCACGAAGGTCAGGTTGTCGAGGCCCTCGTTCGCGGCGACCTGGAGCTGGCCCCGGCTCTCGACCTCGTCGAGCTCGCCGTCGCCGAGGAAGGCCCACACGTGCTGGTCGGAGGCATCCTTGATGCCGCGGTTGGTGAGGTACTTGTTGAGCTGGGCCTGGTAGATCGCGTTGATCGGGCCGAGACCCATCGACACGGTCGGGAACTGCCAGAAGTCGGGCATGAGGCGCGGGTGCGGGTAGCTCGACAGGCCGTTCGGCGCGTGCGACTTCTCCTGACGGAAGCCGTCGAGCTGCTCCGGCGAGAGCCGTCCCTCGAGGAAGGCGCGGGCGTACATGCCGGGCGAGGCGTGGCCCTGGAAGAAGACCTGGTCGCCGCCGCCGGGGTGGTCCTGACCGCGGAAGAAGTGGTTGTAGCCGACCTCGTAGAGCGCGGCGCTCGAGGCGTACGTCGAGATGTGGCCGCCGACGGCGATGCCGGGGCGCTGCGCGCGGTGCACGAGCATGGCGGCGTTCCAGCGGATCCAGGCGCGGTAGCGGCGCTCGGTCTCCTCATCGCCGGGGAACTCGGGCTCGTTCTCGGGCGCGATCGTGTTCAGGTAGTCGGTGGTCGGCACCATCGGCACGCCGAGGTGCAGCTCCTTCGAGCGCTTGAGCAGGCTCAGCATGATCTCTCGCGCCCGCTGGTGGCCCTTGGCGGCCACGAGCGCGTCGAGCGACTCGGCCCACTCGCCCGTCTCTTCGGGATCGGAGTCCATTGCGTCGACCGAGTAAGGGTCCTGGTCGTTGACAGTCACACTCGACCTCTTTCAGTAGTCTCATGAAGCGGTTCGTGCGTGCGCACGTCGAGCGGACTCCTCGCACTCGTGGCACCACGCCATCCTAGTGATTGTATGTCGGCCCGTTCCGGGGCCGGCTTCGTCTGCGGCTCTGCCGTCATCACCGAAAGCGACGCTACCCCAAATGATCCTGCAGCCCGGTGCCGCGGCACCCGACTTCGCCCTCTCCGACCAGTTCGGCCGGACCGTCGGGCTCTCCGAGCTCGTGGCGCGGAAGCCGGTCGCGCTCGTGTTCTTCCCCCTCGCGTTCTCGGGCATCTGCCAGGGCGAGCTGTGCGAGCTGCGCGACAACCTGGCCCTGTTCCGCGACGCCTCCGTCGAGCTCGTCGGCGTTTCGGTCGACTCGAAGTTCGCCCTCCGAGCCTGGAGCGAGCAGGAGGGGTACGACTTCCCACTGCTGGCCGACTTCTGGCCCCACGGCGCGGTCGCCGCCTCGTTCGGCGCCTTCCGCGACTCGGTCGGACTCGCCTCCCGCGCGACCTTCCTCATCGGCACCGACGGCGTCGTGCGCGCCTCGTTCGAGGTGCCGCCGGGCGAGGCACGCCCGCTCTCGGCCTACCGCGACGCGGTCGCCGCCCTGGCGGGCTGAAGCACCGCGATCACGACAGGATGTTCACCGCGCGGGAGATGACGAGCGCGAGCAGGATGAAGCCGGTGAGCGCCTGGACGGCCATCAGCAGCTTCGTGCGCGAGCGGAGCGGCATGGCGTCGGTGGGGCTGAACGCGACCGTGTTGGTGAACGACACGTACAGGTAGTCGACGAACCCCGCACGCCAGTCGGCGCGGCCCGTCGAGCCGGCGGCGACCTCGGGGGCGGCGTCGCCCTGGTCGTCCTGCGGGAACGCGAAGTCGGCGATCGGCAGGCGCGAACGCGGCTGGGTGCCGCGCGCGACGGGGCCGCCCCGGTCGAGCTCCCAGAACAGCAGGCCGAACGCGATGATGTTCGTCGCCCAGACCTGCCCCGCCTCGAGGAGCACCACCGCCCCGTCCGCGCTGCCGTCGAGCAACCGCGCGATGACGCTCACGACGCTGGCCTGGTTCACGATCACGAGCACCGCGGCGAAGACGATCGCGAGGGCGCGCGACCACTGGGTCTGCCGGTCGAGCCGGTGCGGATTGACCACGAAGAGCGGGATCGCCATGGCGGCGAGCGCGATGAGCCCGACCGTGCGCACCGCGACGGTCTCGGGCTGCGGAACCGAGGCGGTGAGCACCGCGGCGGCCACGATGCCGGCGAACGCGGGCCACCGCGTCTCGGCGCGCCGCTCCTGCGAGGCCGAGACGGGCGGCTCGATGGTCATGAGGCGAGTGTACGACCGAGCCACAGCCTAGGATGGGAGGGCCGCGCGCCTCGTCGTGCGAGGGCCTTTAGCTCAGTTGGTAGAGCGCCACGCTTACACCGT
>JBDIAF010000028.1:0-10330 GCA_039812245.1 Agromyces sp.
GGTCTGGCGCGAGGCGCTCGCGGCGCCGGCGTGGGCCGGCGCACCGGCGTGGGTGCACGGCGACCTGCATCCGGGGAATCTGGTGCTCGAGGCATCCGACGCCCCGGACGGCGCGTTCGCGCTCGCCGCGGTGCTCGACTTCGGCGACCTCAGCGTGGGCGACCCGGCGACCGATCTGGCGGCCGCCTGGCTCTGCTTCGACGCCGACGGGCGCGCTCGCCTGCGCCGCGCCCTCGACGAGCTCGGCGCCGGCTTCGTCGAGGCCGACTGGGTGCGAGCCCGCGGCTGGGCGCTCGCGATCGCCTCGTCGATCGCGCTGACGGTGGGCGTCGACGGCCCGATCGGGCGGGTCGGTGCGCACGCGCTCGCGCACCTCGCGGCCGACTGACTTCTCCCTCACATCGTGCGGCTCGCCCGAGTTGTGCACGGATGCCTCGACGGCGGCCAGTGACGACCCCGGGGGCCGCGAGGCTCGGGGCGTGGATCTCTACGCTGCTCCCCCGGTCTCCGATGCCGTCGTGCTCGCCGAGCGTCGACTCGATGCGGTGCGCGAGGCGCTCGCGCGCGTTCGCGTGCTGCTCGTCGAAGTCGACTGGCAGTGCGGGGCGCTGCCGCAGCGCCGTTGCCTCACCTGGCTGGGCGACGCAGCGCAGGCGTACGAGCTCAAGCTCGGCGAGCTCATCGGGCGGGCCGGGCTCGCGCGCACCTCGCTCGAGCAGGCCGAGCGCGAGCTCGCCGGTTGCGTCGACCGGTTCGAGCGCGAGCTCGAGCAGGCGAAGGCGGCCGGGGCCGCGGCGGCCGCCGCGGTGGCGAACGGCGGCGCGAGGTGAGCGGCGACTACCGAGTCTCGGGCGGCGGCACGACGGCCGTCGAGTCGGGCGAGCTCATCGACGAGGCGTGGCGGCTGGGGCTCGCCGAGCACCACTGCGGCCCGCTCGCCGAGCGGGTCTCGAACGTCCTCGGCATCCTCGACCGCACGGACACCGGGCTCGGGCGCAGCGTGCCCGAGCTCGTGCTCGCGCGGTACCAGCTCGGCGAGGTCGCGCGCATCGCCGGCGAGCTGGGCGGCCGCCTCACCGAGGCGGCCGAGGGCTACGGGCTCGCCGAGCAGCGGCTCGCCGCGATGCGATCCCTCACCGCCCAGGGGCAGGCGTGGCTGACCGGGCTGTCGGCGAGGCTCGCGCTGCCCGCGGCGGTGGTGCTCGGCCCGGCGCTCATCGAGGGGGCCGCGCTGTCGGCCCTCGCGCTGAAACTGCTCGGCATCGAGCCGGCCGGGCTCGACGTCGAGGCCGTGCGTCGGGTGATCACCTGGCCGGGTGTCGGCGAGACGGCCGGCCGCATCGGAGACGGCGCCGACGAGCTGCTGGCCGGATTCCTCGGCGTGCCGGCGGCACTGGCACTCGGGGTCGGCGGGCGACTGAAGGCCGCCGACGACGCGGCGCTCCTGATGGGGGTCTCGCGTGCCGTCGCGACCGTCACGGGGAGTGCGCTCCTCGCCGAGCGCGCCGTGACCGTGCGCCGCGTCGGCGGGGTTGGCGATCGCGAACAGGCCACGGGGTCGTCGGTCAGAGCGCCCCTCGACCCGCCGGCGAGCGTCGCGGAGTTCGCCGAGCGGATCCCCGATGGCCGCGACGGAGACGCGCAGATCCGCATCGAACGCTACGACGGCCTCGCGGGCGAACGACCGCGCTGGGTCGTCTACGTCACCGGCACGATCGACTTCTCGCCGCTCGCCGGCGGGCAGGCGCTCGACCTCACCGCCGACATCGCGAGCGTCGCCGCGCGCAGCGAGCTCGCCGACGCGCTCGGGCTGCAGCCGGGCGCAGCCGAGCGAGCGGTGCGCCAGGCCCTCACCGCCGCCGGGGCCGAACCCGGGGACGAGATCGTCGGCTTCGGGTACTCGGCCGGGGGCGAGGTCGTCGCGAACCTCGCCGACGATCCGTCGCTGAACGTCGTCGGCGCGGTGAACTTCGGCGGCCCGGGTGAAGTCGAGGCGTCGCAGCTGCTCAACGTGCGGCACGACGAGGACCTCGTGCCCGGCACGGGCGGCGCGCATCGCGCCGAGGCGCCCCTGCGCTTCGAGGTGCGGCTCGATCCGCCGCTCGACGACCCGGGCGACTTCCCCGCGCCCGGGCACGCCATCGACGCCTATCGGCGCACCGCGGCCCTCGTCGACGCCACCTCCCAGCCCGACGTCGTCGCGTTCCGCACCCGCCTCGCGGAGTTCGTCGAGGGTCGCACCCTCACCGAGAGCACATGGGTCGCCGAGCGGGTGCCGGCCGATGCGGCCGCGCCGCCGTCTGCCGGATCAGCACCGACCGCGCCCGCCGCCGCGGCGATCAGTCCTTCGACGGACGTACGATGAGGCCGATCAGCCAGCTGATGAGCCCGAGCACGAGGGCGCCGAGCACGCCCCACCAGAAGCCCTCGACGTGCAGGCCGAAGCCGATCAGGCCGCTGATCCAGTCGACGAGCAGCAGCAGCAGGCCGTTGACGATGAACGAGATGAGGCCGAGCGTGATGACGTAGATCGGGAACGCGACGACCCGGATGAACGTGCCGACGATCGCGTTGACGACGCCGAAGATCGCGGCGACGAGCAGGTAGGTGAGGATCGTGGCGAGCTGGGTGTCCTCGTAGGGCACAACGGTGACGCCCGACACGATGAAGGTGGTGAGCCACAGCGCGAGCGCGACGACGATGGTCTTGACGATGAAGCGCATGCTCCCATGCTGGCAGAGGGGCGACGATTCGCGTAGGGGGCTCCCCCATCTCCGGCCGGATCGCCCGCTGGGCGAGGCGGTACGGTTGAACGCGTGAGTGCAACGGAGTCTGTCAGCACCGGCGTGCGCCTGCGCCCCGAGATCGCGGCCCTGCCGCCCTACCGCCAGGGGCGTCCGGCACCCGCCGACGGGTTCAAGCTCTCGAGCAACGAGAACCCCTTCGACCCGCTCCCCTCGGTGCGCGACGCCGTCGCCGCGTCGGCCGACTCGATCAACCGCTACCCCGATGCCACCGCCCTCGCACTGCGCGAGACGCTGGCCGCGCGCTTCGGCGTCACCGCCGACGAGGTGCTCGTCGGTGCGGGCTCGGTCTCGCTGCTGGCCGCGTTCATCCAGGCCGCGGCGGCCCCCGGCGACGAGGTCGTCTACTCCTGGCGCTCCTTCGAGGCCTATCCCGGCCTCGTCACCGTCGCCGGCGCCACGAGCGTGCAGGTGCCGAACCGCCCCGACCACGGGCACGACCTCGACGCGCTCGCCGCGGCGGTAACCGACCGCACTCGCGTCGTCATCGTGTGCTCGCCCAACAACCCGACCGGCGAGATCGTCTCGCAGGCCGAGTTCGAGGCGTTCATGGCGAAGGTCCCCGCCGAGCTGCTGGTGCTCCTCGACGAGGCGTACGTCGAATTCGTGCGCGACGAGACCGCCGTCGACGGCCGCACGCTCATCGGCCGCTATCCGAACCTCGTGATCCTGCGCACCTTCTCGAAGGCCTACGGCCTCGCGGGGCTGCGGGTCGGCTACGCGATCGGCCCGGTGCCGATCCTCGACGCGGCCCGCGCCACGATCACCCCGCTGAGCGTCACGGCGGCCTCGACGACCGCTGCGATCGCCTCGCTCGAACCCGCCGCCGAGGCAGAGCTCCGCGCGCGGGTGCAGACGATCGCCGAGCGTCGCGACCGCGTGCGGGCCGCACTGCTCGCGCAGGGCTGGCCCGTGCCGCGGGCTCAGGGCAACTTCGTGTGGCTGCCCACTGGCGAGCGCACCGCCGAGGTCGCCGAGCGTCTCTTCGATGCCGGACTCGTCACGCGCGGCTTCCCGCCCGAAGGCATCCGCATCTCGATCGGCGAGGAAGAATCTGTCGACACTCTCCTTGCGATTCTCGAAGAGCTTGTCGAACGCTGACAAGAACGGCGCTCCGGCGAACGGGTAGCGTGGAACGGTGGCAGCCCGCGAGAGAGACTTCACCGCACCGACGGTTCAGCTCCTGACCCCTGAGGGCGAGCTGCGGCCGACCCCCGAGGCCGAGCCCTACCTGCCGATCGTCGAGGCGCTCGGCGACGCCGAGCTCGAGCAGTTCTATCGCGACATGGTCGTGTCGCGGCGCATCGACATCGCCGGCGCCAACCTGCAGCGACAGGGGCAGCTGGCGCTGTGGGTGCCGAGCCACGGGCAGGAGGCCGCGCAGGTCGGCTCGGCTCGCGCGACCCGCCCGCAGGACCACGTCTTCCCGTCCTACCGCGAGCACGTGGTCGGCATGATCCGCGGGCTCGACCCCGTCGCCATCCTGTCGCTGCTGCGCGGCGTGACCCTGGGCGGCTGGGATCCGGCGGAGAACGGCAACTTCCACCTCTACACCCTCGTGCTCGCCTCGCAGACCCTGCACGCGACCGGGTACGCCATGGGGCTCCAGTACGACGGCGCGAGCGGCACCGGCGACCCCGAGTCGGATGCCGCGGTGCTGGTGTACTACGGCGACGGCGCGACGTCGCAGGGCGACGCGAGCGAGGCACTGGTCTTCGCATCGAGCTACCAGACGCCCCAGGTGTTCTTCGTGCAGAACAACCAGTGGGCCATCTCGGTGCCCGTCTCGCGCCAGTCGCGCAGCCCGCTCTCGCTGCGCGGCGGCGGCTTCGGCATGCCGGGCGTGCGCATCGACGGCAACGACGTGCTGATCAGCTACGCGGTCACCCGCCAGTCGCTCGAAGAGGCGCGGGTCGGCGAGGGGCCGAGCCTCATCGAGGCCGTGACCTATCGCATGGGCGCGCACACCACGGCGGACGACCCCACCAAGTACCGCAGCGACGACGAGGTCGAGCTGTGGAGGACGCGCGACCCGATCATCCGCTACCGCACCTGGCTCGAGGCGAAGGGCGCGAGCGCGGCCTTCTTCGACGAGGTCGACGAGCACGCGCAGGACGTCGCGTCCGACCTCCGGCGTCGGGCGCTCGAGGTGCCGGCGCCGACGCGCGAGGTGATCTTCGAGCACGTCTACCACGAGCCCCACCCCCTGATGGCCGAGCAGTACGCCTGGCTCGACCAGTTCGAGCGCAGCCTCGACGGAGACGACGCATGACCATGAACGACGTGAAGCCCGAGGCATCCACCGATCACGGCGGCGCCGTGCGCGGCGTGCAGACGCTGTCGATGGCGAAGGCCATCACGGCGGGCCTGCGCGAGGCGATGCGCGCCGACGAGAAGGTGCTGCTCATGGGCGAGGACATCGGCCCCCTCGGCGGCGTGTTCCGCGTCACCGAGGGGCTGCAGGCCGAGTTCGGCGAGAAGCGCGTGCTCGACACCCCGCTCGCGGAGTCGGGCATCGTGGGCACGGCGATCGGCCTCGCCATGCGCGGCTACCGGCCGGTCGTCGAGATCCAGTTCGACGGCTTCATCTTCCCCGCGTTCGACCAGATCACCACCCAGCTCGCGCGCATCAACCTGCGCCACGGCGGCGGGGTGCCGATGCCGGTCGTGATCCGGGTGCCCTACGGCGGACACATCGGTTCGATCGAGCACCACCAGGAGAGCCCCGAGGCCTACTTCGCGCACACGCCGGGCCTGCGGGTCGTCAGCCCGTCGAACCCGCACGACGCGTACTGGATGATCCAGGAGGCCATCGCCTCGAACGACCCGGTGCTCTACTTCGAGCCGAAGAGCCGCTACTGGCCGAAGGGCGCCGTCGACCTCGACCACGCCGGCATCCCCCTGCACGCCAGCCGCGTCGTGCGCGAGGGCACCGACGTCACGGTCGTCGGTCACGGCGCGATGGTCGCCACCCTGCTGCAGGCGGCCGAGATCGCCGCCGGCGAGGGCACCAGCCTCGAGGTCGTCGACCTGCGCAGCCTCTCCCCCGTCGACTACGGGCCCCTGCTCGAGTCGGTGCACCGCACCGGGCGGCTGGTCGTCGCGCAGGAGGCCTACGGCAACGCGTCGGTCGGCTCCGAGATCGCCGCCACGGTGGCCGAGCGGGCGTTCTACTCGCTCGAGGCCCCGGTGCTGCGGGTGTCGGGCTTCGACACGCCGTTCCCGCCGGCCGCGCTCGAGGCGGAGTTCCTGCCGAGCCCCGACCGGGTGCTCGAGGCCGTCGATCGCTCGCTGGCCTACTGACGCGACGAATGCCGCTGTCGGAATCGAACCGCCCGTAACGTCGTAGACGTCAACATGAATCGAGGAGTCCGATGAGCGAGATCCGGTTCCCCCTGCCCGACGTCGGCGAGGGCCTCACCGAGGCCGAGATCGTGCAGTGGAAGGTCGCCCCGGGCGACCGCATCGCGCTCGACCAGGTGTTCGTCGAGATCGAGACGGCGAAGTCGCTCGTCGAGCTGCCGAGCGCCTACGAGGGCGTCGTCGGCGAGCTCCTCGTCGAAGAGGGCGCCACGGTGGACGTCGGCACCCCGATCCTGGTCATCCAGACGGATGCCTCCAGCGGCATGCCCTCGCAGGGCGCTCCGACCGCGACCGCATCGGAGGCATCCGACGCGGCTGCCGCGACCGCCGCGCCCGTTCCGCCCGCTCCCCCGGCTGCTCCGGCCGCAGCCGACGAGGGCGGTGCGGTGCTCGTCGGGCACGGGGCGTCCGGGCCCGCACGCAGCCGGCGCCGACGCCACGACGTGGCCGACGGGCCGCACGCCCATCTCGCAGCTCCGCCCGCTCCCCCGTCGCCCGCCGCGACGCCGGTCGCCGAGGCGGCCCCGGCCCGCACGGCCGAGCCGCAGCTGCCCGTGATCGCCAAGCCGCCGATCCGCAAGCTCGCGAAGGACCTCGGCGTCGAGCTCTCGCGGGTCACCGGCACCGGCCCGATCGGTGACATCACGCGCGACGACGTCATCCGCGAGGCGACGCAGGCGAGTGTGTTCCGCAACATCCAGACGCCCGATCTGCCGGCCGATCGCGAGACGCGGATCCCGGTGAAGGGCGTGCGCAAGGCGATCGCCGGCGCGATGGCGCAGAGCGCATTCTCCGCGCCGCATGTATCGGTGTTCGTCGACGTCGACGCCACGCGGACCATGGAGTACGTGAAGCGGCTGAAGACCTCGCCCGACTTCGCCGGCGTCAAGGTCTCGCCGCTGCTCATGATGGCCAAGGCCATCATCTGGGCCGTGCGCCGCAACCCCACCGTCAACGCGCAGTGGACCGACGACGAGATCATCGTGAAGCACTACGTGAACCTCGGCATCGCGGCGGCGACGCCACGCGGCCTGATCGTGCCGAACGTGAAGGACGCGCAGGCGATGTCGATGGTCGAGCTCGCGACCGCGCTCGAGCAGTTGACGCTCACGGCGCGCGAGGGCAAGACCTCGCCCGCCGAGATGCAGGGCGGCACGATCACGATCACGAACATCGGCGTCTTCGGCATGGACACGGGCACCCCGATCCTGAACCCCGGCGAGGTCGGCATCGTCGCGCTCGGCACGATCAAGCAGAAGCCCTGGGTGGTCGACGGCGAGGTGCGCCCGCGCTACGTCACGACGATCGGCGGCTCGTTCGACCACCGCGTGGTCGACGGCGACGTGATCTCGCGCTTCGTCGCCGACGTCGCCTCGATCATCGAGGAGCCGGCGCTGCTGCTCGACTGACCTGCGCTCGGAACCGCCTGACGACGCTCAGAACCGCCTGATGGGCGCTCAGAACCGCCGCTCGTACACGACGCCGTCGTCGTCGGTGCGCGAGGCCTCGTGCATGCCCGCGTGCTCGAGGGCGCGGCGCGCCGGTAGGTTCGACAGCTCGGCCTCGGCTCGGGCGATCCGGGCACCCGCCGAGCGTGCGAGGTCGAGGGCCGCGATCACCGTGGGCAGCGCGAGCCCCTGGCCGCGCACGGCGGGCACGAGGCCGAACGCGAACTCCACGACGCCGAGCTCGTCTGCGGGGCCGAACAGGTTGACTCCCCCGATCGCGGCGCCGTCGGTGCCGCGTCGCACCAGGTAGGGGCCGAACGGCGCCGGGTCGCCGTCCTCGTGCACCGATCGGACGAACTCGCGCAGCAGCTCGGGCTCGTCGGTGAAGGCGTACCCGCCCTCCCACCCGGCGTTCGCGTCGACCTCGCCGGCGAGCAGGCGCTCGGCCTCGACGACGGTGAACGGGTGCAGCGTGATGGGTCGGACGGTCGTATCCACGTACTTCACTCTCGCACGATCCGGTGACGAACAGGTTTCCTCTCCACAGCGGGCACGTCACATGACGCCGCGCGTGGTTTTGACAATCATTATCAATAAGCGTACGTTCGAGACATGACCCGCTTCGACGCCTTCCGCCGCCCGCATGCCGCCGCCATCGCCGCCGCCGTCGGAACGGCGACCGTGCTCGCACTCAGCGGCTGCGCCGGAGCCGCGGGGGCGGCGTCGTCCTCCGAGGCGTCGGGCGTCTCGATCGTCGCGACCACCACGCAGGTCGGCGACTTCACCCGCGAGCTGGTCGGCGACGGGGCAGCGGTGACGCAACTGCTCGCGGCGGGGCAGAGCGCGCACGGCTTCGACCCCTCGGCCGCGCAGCTGACGGCGCTCGCCTCGGCGGACGCCCTCGTCGTGAACGGCGCCGGACTCGAGAGCTGGCTCGACGACGCGATCGCGGCCTCGGGCTTCGACGGGCCGGTCATCGACGCGAGCACCGGCATCGAGCTCTTCGGCACCGAGGACGCGCACGCCCACGAGCACGAGGGCGAGGACGCCTCCGCGGAGGCATCCGACGATCACGCCGACCACGACCACGACGGTCACGACCACAGCGGCGGCAACCCGCACATCTGGACCGACCCCGAGCTCGCCGCGCACATGGTGGAGAACATCGCCGCCGGGCTCGAGGAGGTCGACGGCCTCGATGCGTCGGCCATCGCGGCGAACGAGACGGCCTACGTCGAGAAGCTCGACGCCCTCGACGACTGGATCGAGCAGAACGTCGAGCAGGTGCCCGTCGAGCGGCGTCTGCTCGTCACGAACCACGACGCCTTCACCTACTTCGTCGACGCGTACGACCTCACGTTCGTCGGCAGCGTCATTCCGAGCTTCGACGACAACGCCGAGCCGAGCGCCGCCGAGATCGACGCGCTCGTCGGGAAGATCCGCGAGACCGGGGTGAAGGCCGTGTTCTCCGAGGCGTCCATCTCGCCGAAGGCGGCCGAGACGATCGCGAACGAGGCCGGAGTGAAGGTCTACTCGGGGGCCGACGCGCTCTACGGCGACGCGCTCGGCGCGGACGGCACCGAGGGCGCCACCTACCTCGGCAGCCAGGAGCACAACGTGCGCCTGATCCTCGAGTCGTGGGGCGTCGAGCCTTCCGCGCTCCCCGCCGTGCTGCAAGGATGACCGTCATGACCGCACCCGTGCTCGAGCTGCGCGGCGCCGCCTTCACCCACCCGGGCGGCGCCGGCGTCGATCGCCTCGACTTCGCCATCGCGCCGGGGGAGGCGGTCGCGCTCATCGGGCCGAACGGCGCGGGCAAGTCGACCCTGCTCAAGGGGCTGCTGGGCCTGGTGCCGCGGACGGCCGGGCGGGTGCTCCTCGGCGGCGACGAGCATTCCGCCAACGGCATGATCGGCTTCCTGCCGCAGAGCGCCGAACTCGATCCCGACTTCCCGATCACGCTCGAGCAGGTCGTGATGCAGGGCAGGTACCGCAGGCTCGGCCTGCTGGGCTGGCCGGGCCGCGCCGACCGGGCGGCCGTGCGCGGCGCGCTCGACGCCGTCGGGTTGACCGCGCTGGCCCGGCGACGGTTCGGCGAGCTCTCGGGTGGGCAACGGCAGCGGGGCCTGCTTGCGCGAGCCCTCGCGTCCGAACCCGCGCTGCTGCTGCTCGATGAGCCGTTCAACGGCCTCGACCAGCAGAATCGCGATGCCCTCGTCGAGACCCTGCGCGAGCTGAAGGCCCGGCGGGTCGCAGTGCTCGTCTCGACGCACGACCTCGAGCTGGCGAAGCAGGTGTGCGACGCCGTGCTCTTCGTGAACGGCGAGCAGCTCGCCTTCGGCCCGGTCGACGAGGTGCTGACGCTCGGCAACGTGCAGGACTGCTTCGAAGGGGTCGAGGTCGAGGTCGACGAGCACACCCTGGTGGTGCCCGGTCACGAGGGGCACTGAATGCCGCGGACTGCATATGCGGCGGGGGAGCGCGCATGACGCTCATCGACGCGCTGTTCGGCGCCTTCTCGTTGCCGTTCATGGCGCGCGCGCTCGGCGTCATGCTCGTGCTGGCGGTCGTCGCCGGCGTGGTCGGCGTGCTCGTCAACCTGCGCGGGCTCGAGTTCATCAGCGACGGGTTGACGCACGCGGTGTTCCCCGGGCTCGCGATCGGTCTCGCGGTGGGCGGCACGGCGGGACTCATCCCCGGGGCCGCCGTCGCGGC
>JBDIAF010000029.1:0-10212 GCA_039812245.1 Agromyces sp.
GCTCGCCGTCGTGCTGCCGCAGGCGCTCTCGCGCGACGCCGGGACCCGAACGGTCGAGTTCGCCGCGCTGGCCGACGTCCCGGTCTCGGCGGCCGCGACGCTCGAGCCGGTCGCCTGGGGCACCCGCATCGCACTCGACTGCCGCTACGCCGACGCGCCGGGCATCGAGGCACCGGCAGCGGGGTGGACCTACGGGCTCTTCGTCGTCGGCGACGACGGCACCAGCACCCAGCTCTCGACCTGGCGGGCCGCCCCTGGGGCTGCGGCGCGCCTCGAGGCGGGCACGGCGCTCGCCGAGGGCGACATCGCCGCCCTCGAGATCCGTGCGATGGGCACCGGCGCGGTGCTGCTGCGCGCCGGGGTCGGCTGATTCGCGGCGTCGCGGCGCGTCGGTGAACCGATCGGGCCGGCGTCTCGTGTTCTCGGCGGCCGCGACGCGCGGCCCGACACGGGAGAAGGTCACGCCATGAACGCACGCATCGCACTGGGAGCCGCAGCCGCGGCGCTCGCTCTGCTGCTGGCCGGGTGCTCGAGCCCGGGCGGCTCCTCGGGAACGGAGACTTCGTCGGGCGACGACGGCTACGGCATGACGAGCCAGACGCCGGAGCCGAGCGAGGAGGCTCCGGCGGACGGCGCCGCGCTGGCGACGAGCGAGTCCTCGCTCGGGGAGATCGTCGTCGACGGCACCGGCATGACGGTGTACGTCTTCGACAAGGACGCGCAGGGCGCGACGACGAGCGCGTGCACGGGGGAGTGCATCGCGAACTGGCCCGCGGTGACGACCGAGTCGGCCGAACCCGCGGTCGAGGGCGTGACGGGCGAGGTCGGCACGATCGACGCGGCCGACGGATCGAAGCAGCTGACCCTCGACGGGTGGCCGCTCTACACCTTCGCCGGAGACACGTCGCCGGGCGACGTCAACGGCCAGGGCGTCAACGGCGTCTGGTGGGTCGTCTCGCCCGACGGGACGAAGATCGCCGGCTGACGAGGGCGGGAGGCGGCGCCGACATCCACTCGCGCCGAGCGGCCCCGACGGGTCTAAACTGAGGATCATTCGCACTAGGAGGTGTCGGATGCTTCCGATGGACGCCCTGCTCGGGGCCGGGTTCTTCCTCTTCGTGGTCGGGCTCGCGGTGGCGACGAGCGACCGCTTCGGCCTCGATGCGCGCGCGGGCCTGATGGAGCGCCGCGACCCCGCCGCCGCGAACGCGCTGCGACGCGCGCAGGCCGTGCACGAGCTTCGCGGCGGCGGCTACGGCGACGAGTGCGTGGGCGCCGTCTGCACGCCGAGCCGTCGCAGCTGGATCGAGGGAGCCCGGATCAGGGGCTCCGACTTCGACCCGAGGTTCGAGGTGGCCGAGGAGCAGCTGCCGCCGATGCCGGCCACGGTCGTCGCGCTCGCCTCGGCCGAGCACGTTCCGCCGCATCGCGCCGCGAGGCATCCCAGCCGCGAACGGGTGCGCACCCCCATGGGCTGAGGCGGCGCGGCTCGGCCCGCAGCGGCCTCGGCTCGGCGGGTCCTCAGCTCGCCGGGTCCTCAGCTCGCCGCGGCGAACAGCCCCGGCCACCACGCGACCGCGAGCGGGTAGCCGATGAACGCGGCCATGTCGAGCACCCAGTGCGCGACGACGAGCGGCATCGTGCGCCCCCACCGGGTGTAGCACCAGCCGAACACGAGCCCCATCGCCACGTTGCCGGCGAAGGGGCCGAAGCCTTGGTAGAGGTGGTAGCTGCCGCGCAGCAGCGCGCTCGAGACGATCGTCGCCCAGGGGCCCACGCCGAGCTCGCGCAACCTCGTGAAGAGGTAGCCGACGACGATCACCTCCTCGGTCAGGGCGGCCTTGAGCGCCGCGAGCACGAGGATCGGGATCGTCCACCAGTGCGCGTCGAGCGGCGCGGGCACCACCGCCACGGTCACGCCGAGCGCGCGCCCGGCCGCGTACAGGGCGAGGCCCGGCACGCCGATGACGGCGACGAGCGCGAGGCCGGATGCCGCGTCGCGCCCGGGCCTCGTGAGGTCGAGGCCGATGCGGCGGAACGGGTCGCGACGCGGCAACGACAGCAGGTAGAGCGCGAGCGCGACGACGAACAGGCCGAAGAAGACGTCGAGGAACTGGTAGGTGAAGTCGAGCCACTCGCGGCTCGAGCGGGACTGGTTGATGCTCGCCGACTGCTCGGCGAGCGGGGTCTCGGCCGTCAGGCGGGCGATGATCGAGACGATCGAGTAGACGGCGGATGCCCCGAGGGAGAGCCCGAGCACGATGACGAGCTCGACTCGCATCCGGGAGGCGGGTCGCATGCGATCATCTTCGCATGCCGACATCTGGCGCAAGAATCCTGCGCGAACGCGATGGAATCCGTCACGGGGGATGTCGTCAGGTTTCACGTCGGTAACGGTTCGGCCCGGAGGTTTGCACCGGTGGTTCGGACTCCTTAGCCTCGATTTACCAGCGCTTCGTCGCGGCCAGAAGCCGAGACGACATGCGCACATCTCACAGGAGGAACATTGAAGATCAAGAGAATCGGCGTTGCCGCCATTGCTCTTGCTGCGGCCGGCGCTCTGACGCTCACCGGTTGCACGAGCGGCTCGCCCTCGTCGAGCGGTGCTGCCGGCGACAGCTCGGCCATCATCACGACGAACGGCTCCGAGCCCCAGAACCCGCTGATCCCCACCAACACCAACGAGACGGGCGGCGGCAAGATCCTCGACTCGATCTTCGCCGGTCTGGTGTACTACGACGCCAAGGGCGCGGTGCACAACGACGTCGCCGAGTCGATCGAGTCCGACGACGCGCAGCACTACACGATCAAGCTCAAGGCCGACCAGAAGTTCTCGAACGGCGAGCCGGTCACCGCCGAGTCGTTCGTGAAGGCGTGGAACTACGGCGCCGCGCTCGACAACGCGCAGCTCTCGAGCTACTTCTTCGCCGACATCGAGGGCTTCTCGTACGACGAGAACGTCGCCGAGCTGCCGGGCCTCAAGGTCGTCGACGACCTGACCTTCACGGTCGACCTGATCCAGCCCGAGTCGGACTTCCCGCTCAGCCTCGGCTACTCGGCGTTCTACCCGCTGCCCGAGTCGGCGTGGGAGGACCTCGAGGCCTTCGGTGAGAACCCCGTCGGCAACGGCCCGTACATGCTCGACGGCGAGGGCGCCTGGAAGCACAACGAGCAGATCAACCTCGTCGTGAACCCCGAGTACGACGGCCCGCGCAAGGCCGCCAACGGCGGTCTCGACATCATCTTCTACGCCTCGCAGGACGCCTCGTACGCCGACCTGCAGTCGGGCAACGTCGATGTCGTCGACCAGATCCCCGAGGCCGCGCTCGGCACCTACCTCGACGAGTTCCCCGACCGCTCGGTCAACCAGGGTGCGGCGATCTTCCAGTCGTTCACCATCCCCGACCGTCTCGCTCACTTCGGTGGCGAAGAGGGCCAGCTGCGTCGTGCCGCCATCTCGAAGGCGATCAACCGCGAAGAGATCACCGACGTGATCTTCGAGGGCACCCGCACCCCGGCGCACGACTTCACCTCGCCGGTCATCGACGGCTACTCGGAGGACATCCCGGGTTCCGAGGTCCTCGACTTCGACGCCGATGAGGCCAAGAAGCTGTGGGCCCAGGCCGACGCCATCTCGCCGTGGAGCGGCACCTTCCAGATCGCGTACAACGCCGACGGCGGCCACCAGGGCTGGGTCGACGCGGTTGCGAACCAGCTGAAGAACAACCTCGGCATCGACGCGTCGGGCGCTCCGTACCCGACCTTCGCCGAGGTCCGCACCGCGGTCACCGACCGCACCATCCAGACCGCGTTCCGCACCGGTTGGCAGGCCGACTACCCGGCCCTGTTCAACTTCCTCGGGCCGCTGTACGGCACCGGTGCCGGCTCGAACGACGGCGACTACTCGAACCCCGAGGTCGACCAGCTGCTGAAGGAAGGCCGCGCGGAGACCGACCTCGCCGCTGCGAACGAGAAGTTCCAGCAGGCGCAGGAGATCCTGTTCAAGGACCTCCCGGCGATCCCGCTCTGGTACGCGACCGTCAACGGCGCGTGGAGCGAGAACGTCGACAACGTGGAGTTCGGCTGGAACTCGGTGCCGCTGTACTACCAGATCACCAAGTCGGCTGAGTAATTCCCGACATACGCGAACTCAGGGTTAGACTCTGAGGCGCCCGTGGGGCGGCGGTCACCCGACCGCCGCCCCACACCCACGTGTTCTGCGGTGCGCGAACGGCGTAGCATCGTAGGGCGACTCCACAACGATGAGGTTTCTTCCAATCATGTCCCCAACCGCGGAAGCCGAGGCCTGATCCATGGCCGGCTACATTCTGCGCCGACTGCTCCAGGCGATCCCTGTCCTGCTCGGCACCACCTTCCTGATCTACTTCATGGTCTTCGCGATGCCCGGAGACCCGGTCATCGCCCTGTTCGGCGACAAGACCCCGCCGCCCCAGGTCCTCGAGGCCGTGCGGCAGCAGTACCACCTCGACCAGCCGTTCATCGTGCAGTACCTGCTGTTCCTCGGCGGGATCTTCCGCGGTGACCTCGGCACCTCGTTCTCGGGCGAGCAGGTCTCCGACATCCTGGCTCGCACCTTCCCCGTGACGCTCCAGCTCGCCGCGATCTCGACCGTGTTCCTCGCGGTCGGCGGCATCACGGTCGGCCTCGTCTCGGGCCTGCGCAAGGGCGGCATCTTCGACGCCAGCGCGCTCGTCGTGAGCCTCATCCTGATCTCGCTGCCGATCTTCGTCGTGGCCTTCGTCGCGCAGTACGTCTTCGGCGTGCAGCTCGGCTGGTTCCGAACGACGGTCGGGGCCGGTGCGCCGATCCAAGACCTGATCCTGCCGGCAATGGTGCTGGCGACGGGCAGCTTCGCGCAGATCGTCCGACTGACGAGGGCGTCGGTCATCGAGACGGACGGCCAGGACTTCGTTCGCACCGCCGCGAGCAAGGGCCTCTCGCGCAAGCGCATCGTGCCCATCCACATCCTGCGCAACTCGCTGATCCCCGTCGTGACCTACATCGCGGTCGACTTCGGCGTGCTCATGGTCGGCGCCACCGTGACCGAGGGCATCTTCAACGTGCCCGGCGTCGGCCGCACCCTCTACCAGGCGATCATCCGCGGGGAGGGACCGACCGTCGTCTCCTTCGTGACCGTCATGGTGCTGATCTACCTCATCGTCAACCTCCTGGTGGATCTGCTGTACGCCGTTCTCGACCCGAGGATCCGCTATGTCAAGTAACACCCGCGCTGCGCAGCAGCACTACGTCGCCCCGGTCGAGGAGACGCCGCTCGTCGCGATCGACGCCGTCAAGACCGAGGGCAAGCCGACCAACCTCTGGACCGACGCGTGGGCCGACGTCCGCCGCCGTCCGATGTTCTGGATCTCGGCCGCGATCATCCTGCTGGTGGTCGTCGTCGCGCTGTTCCCGAATCTGTTCACGCAGGTTCCGCCGAACAACGACTGCCAGCTGTCGAACAGCAACGGCGGCCCGACCGCCGGTCACCCGCTCGGGTTCACCAAGCAGGGCTGCGACATCTACTCGCGCATCATCCACGGCACCTCGACCTCGCTGTCCGTCGGCCTCATCGTGACCTTCCTGGTCGCGTTCCTCGGCATCGTCTTCGGCGCCTTCGCGGGCTTCTACGGCGGTTGGGTCGACTCGGTGCTCTCGCGCCTCGGCGACATCTTCTTCTCGATCCCCTACATCCTCGCCGCCGTCGTCGTGATGTCCGTGCTCTCGCAGTACGCGAGCGTGTGGACCATCTCGCTGGCGATCGGCATCTTCGCGTGGCCGGCGACGGCGCGCGTGCTGAGAGCCGAGATCTTCAGGGTGAAGAACTCCGACTTCGTCACGGCGGCCACCGCCCTCGGCGTCTCGCGAGTCCGCATCCTGATGCGCCACGTGCTGCCGAACTCGATCGCACCGGTCATCGTCATCACGACCATCTCGCTCGCCTCGGCGATCGTGGCCGAGGCGACCCTGTCGTTCCTCGGCGTCGGCCTGCCGAGCTCGATCATGTCGTGGGGCAACGACATCAGCCAGGCGCAGCGCGACCTCCGCACCGCGCCGCAGACGCTGATCCTGCCGTCGATCGCCCTGAGCGTCACCGTGCTGAGCTTCATCATGCTCGGCGAGGTCATCCGCGACGCCCTCGACCCGAAGGCGAGGGCCCGCCGATGACCGAGATCGACACCGAGAAGACGAGCGGAACCACCGTGATCCAGAACGAAGGCGCAGCGCACGACGACGGCGCCGAACGACCCCTGCTCGAGATCAAGAACCTCGAGGTGGGCTTCAAGACGCAGACCGGCATGGTCAAGGCCGTCGACGGCGTGAACATCACCCTCTACCGCGGGCAGAGCCTCGCGATCGTGGGGGAGTCGGGTTCGGGCAAGTCGACGACCGCCCACGCGATCATCAACCTGCTTCCGGGCTCGGGCCAGATCACCGGCGGGCAGATCCTGCTCGACGGGCAGGACCTGACCAAGGCCGACAAGCGCGAGATGGAGTCGATCCGCGGTCGCAAGATCGGCTTCGTGCCGCAGGACCCGATGTCGAACCTCAACCCCGTGTGGTCGATCGGCTACCAGGTGGAGGAGGGCATCCGCGCCAACGGCATCGCCACCGGCAAGAAGGAGGTCCGGGCTCGCGCCGTCGAGGTGCTGAAGCAGGCCGGCCTGCAGGACGCCGACCGTCGCCTGAAGCAGTTCCCCCACCAGTTCTCGGGCGGCATGCGCCAGCGCGTGCTCATCGGCATGGGCCTCGCGGCGAACCCGCAGCTGCTGATCGCCGACGAGCCGACCTCGGCGCTCGACGTGACCGTGCAGCGGGTCATCCTCGACCACCTCGAGTCGCTCACCCGCGAGCTCGGCACCACGCTGCTGTTCATCACGCACGACCTGGGCCTCGCCGCCGAGCGCGCCGAGCAGCTCGTCGTGATGTACAAGGGTCGCGTGGTCGAGTCGGGCCCGTCGGTCCAGATCCTGCAGAACCCGCAGCACCCCTACACGCAGCGCCTCGTCGCCGCGGCTCCGAGCCTCGCCTCGCGTCGCATCCGGGCCACCGGCAGCGTGCAGGCGGCCGAGTCGTCGATGAACGAGGACGCCGCCGCCGCTGCGGGCGAGGCGATCGACCTCATCGCCACGGCCGAGGCCCGCGTCGAGCAGCTCGAAGCGGCGGCAGCGAAGCCCCCGGCGATCGTGGTCGAAGACCTCACCAAGATCTACAAGATCCGCGGCGCGGGCGACTTCACCGCGGTCGACGGCGTCTCGTTCCAGATCCCGAAGGGCACCACCACGGCGCTCGTCGGCGAGTCGGGCTCGGGCAAGTCGACCGTCGCGAAGATGCTGCTGAAGCTCGAGGACGCGACGAGCGGTCGCATCCTCGTGGGCGGCAACGACCTCGCGAGCCTCGGCGGCAAGGAGCTCTTCGCGCTCCGCAGCCGCATGCAGCCCGTGTTCCAGGACCCGTACGGCTCGCTGAACCCGCTGCGGAACATCGGCAACACGATCGCCGAGCCCCTGATGACGCACAAGGTCGGCACGAAGGCGTCGCGTCGCGAGCGGGTGTTCGAGCTGCTCGACCAGGTGTCGCTGCCGCGCACCCTGGCGAGCCGGTACCCGAACGAGCTCTCGGGCGGCCAGCGCCAGCGCATCGCCATCGCGCGCGCGCTCGCGCTGAAGCCCGAGATCGTCATCCTCGACGAGGCGGTCTCGGCGCTCGACGTGCTCGTGCAGGCGCAGATCCTGCGCCTGCTCGCCGACCTGCAGGCCGAGCTCAACCTGACGTACCTCTTCATCACCCACGACCTCGCGGTCGTGCGCGTCATCGCCGACAACGTCTGCGTGATGCAGAAGGGGCGCATCGTCGAGCAGGCGACCACCGACGAGGTGTTCGAGAACCCGCAGCAGCAGTACACCAAGGATCTGCTCGCCGCCATCCCCGGGGCGAACATCCCGCTCGCCGTCTGACGGTCGGCGGGGCATCCCGCCCTCGCGAACGCCCGGTCCGCACCCTGCGGACCGGGCGTTTTCGTGCGTTCAGCGACCGCTCGGCGGCGTGCGATACGATGTCAGGCGGCCGATTCCGGCCATCCACCCACCGACAGGAGCCTTCCTTCATGGCGCTCGCCCACCGCAACGACCTGCGCAACGTCGCGATCGTCGCCCACGTCGACCACGGCAAGACCACGCTCGTCGACGCCATGCTCAAGCAGACGCACTCGTTCGCCGAGCACGCGCACGTCGACGACCGCGCCATGGACTCCAACGAGCTCGAGCGCGAGAAGGGCATCACGATCCTCGCCAAGAACACGGCGGTGGAGTACAACGGCGCGCACGCCGCCGACGGTCCCGTGACGATCAACGTCATCGACACCCCCGGTCACGCCGACTTCGGCGGCGAGGTCGAGCGCGGCCTGTCGATGGTCGACGGCGTCGTGCTGCTGGTCGACGCATCCGAGGGTCCGCTGCCCCAGACCCGCTTCGTGCTGCGCAAGGCGCTCGAGGCGCGCCTGCCCGTGATCCTGCTCGTCAACAAGACCGACCGTCCCGACGCCCGCATCGAGGAGGTCGAGGAGGAGAGCCACGACCTGCTGCTCGGCCTCGCCTCCGACCTCGTCGACGACGTGCCCGACCTCGACGTCGACGCCCTGCTCGACGTGCCCGTCGTCTACGCCTCGGGCAAGGCGGGCCGCGCCTCGCGCAACCGGCCCGCCAACGGCGAGCTGCCCGACAACGACGACCTCGAGCCGCTGTTCGAGGCGATCCTCGAGCACGTGCCGGCCCCGAGCTACGACGACGAGGCCCCGCTGCAGGCCTGGGTCACGAACCTCGACTCCTCGCCGTTCCTCGGCCGACTCGCGCTGCTGCGCGTCTTCAACGGCCGCATCAAGAAGGGCCAGACGGTGGCGTGGGTGCGCCACGACGGCTCGCACTCGAACGTGCGCATCACCGAGCTGCTGAAGACGAAGGCGCTCGAGCGCTTCCCCGCCGAGGACGCCGGCCCCGGCGACATCATCGCGGTCGCCGGCATCGAGGAGATCACGATCGGCGAGACCCTCGCCGACCCCGACGACGTGCGCCCGCTGCCGGCCATCACGGTCGACGACCCCGCGATCTCGATGACGATCGGCACCAACACCTCGCCCATCGTCGGCAAGATCAAGGGCCACAAGCTCACCGCCCGCATGGTGAAGGACCGCCTCGACCGCGAGCTCATCGGCAACGTCTCGCTCAAGGTCGTCGACATCGGCCGCCCCGACGCCTGGGAGGTGCAGGGCCGCGGCGAGCTCGCGCTCGCGATCCTCGTCGAGCAGATGCGCCGCGAGGGCTACGAGCTCACGGTCGGCAAGCCGCAGGTGGTCACCAAGCAGGTCGACGGCAAGACGCACGAGCCCTACGAGCACCTCACGATCGACGCCCCCGAGGAGTACCTCGGCGCGATCACGCAGCTCCTCGCCGCTCGCAAGGGCCGCATGGACAGCATGTCGAACCACGGCACGGGCTGGGTCCGCATGGAGTTCATCGTGCCGAGCCGGGGCCTCATCGGCTTCCGCACCGAGTTCCTCACGCAGACGCGCGGCACGGGCATCGCGAATGCGATCTCGCACGGCTACGACGAGTGGGCGGGCGCGATCACGACCCGCAACAACGGCTCGATCGTCGCCGACCGCGCGGGCGTCGTGACCCCGTTCGCGATCATCGCCCTGCAGGAGCGCATGACCTTCTTCGTGAACCCCACCGAGGAGGTCTACGAGGGCATGGTCATCGGCGAGAACTCGCGCGCCGACGACATGGACGTGAACATCACGAAGGAGAAGAAGCTGACGAACATGCGTTCGTCGACGGCCGACACCTTCGAGTCGATGACGCCGTCGCGCCAGCTGACCCTCGAGGAGTGCCTCGAGTTCGCACGCGAGGACGAGTGCGTCGAGGTCACGCCCGAGAAGGTGCGCATCCGCAAGGTCGAGCTCGACGCCACGGCCCGCGCCCGGGCGGCTTCGCGTCTGAAGAAGCAGGGCTGATCAAGGGCTTCGGCACCGTCGATCCGGATGCCTCGGGCGCACGCCCGAGGCATCCGTCGTCGTCGCGCGCGGTGATTCATCCGAATGCATGGATGAAGCTCCCAGCTTCGGCGTCGTAAGGTAGCTGAGATTTTTTCGCAGCTGATCCCCGACGCACGAACCCGTACGAAACGCATGACGAC
>JBDIAF010000030.1:0-10083 GCA_039812245.1 Agromyces sp.
AACGCGAGCAGGCCGCGCACAAGCTGGCACACGGTGTCGGCCTCGGCCGTCGCGTTCCGCGGGCTGCGCGAGCCGCACGCGCTCGACGAGGCGGGCATCCTCGCCGTCGTCGACGACTTCCGCGCCGCGGCACGGCGCGCCCTCGAGGCGGGCTTCGACCTCGTCGAGGTGCACGCGGCGCACGGCTACCTCGTGCACCAGTTCCTCTCGCCGCTGTCCAACCTGCGCGACGACCGCTGGGGCGGCCCGCTCGAGAACCGGGCGCGGCTGCTGCTCGAGATCGTGCGAGCCGTGCGGGCGGAGCTCGGCGAGGGCGTGCCCGTGCTCGTGCGGTTCTCGGCCACCGACTGGGTCGAGGGCGGCTGGGACGCCGAGCAGACGGCGATCGTCGCCGAATGGGCGGCGGCCGCCGGGGCGGACTTCTTCGACATCTCGACGGGGGGCCTCGTGGCCGACGCCGCGATCCCGGTCGGCCCCGGCTACCAGGTGGAGTTCGCCGAGGCCGTCGGCGTGCGCGCCGGGGTGTCGGTCTCCGCGGTCGGACGCATCACCGATCCCGAGCACGCCGAACGCCTCGTCGCCTCCGGTGCGGTCGACGCGGTGATGTTCGGCAAGGCGATGATGCGCGACCCGCATTTCGCGCTGCGGGCCGCGCACCGCCTCGGTGCCGATGACGCCGCGCCCTGGCCGCCGCAGTACCGCCGGGCGAGGCCCGAGCTCAACGACGGCGAGTGGTGACCGGGCTCACCCGCCCGCGCTCATCGACCTCCGCATCCGCATCGCCTGCTCCCACATCTCGGACGACGGCTGGCTGAGCGCGAAGATGTTGCCCTCGCTGTCGCTGAACCAGGCGGCGCGCTCCTCGCCCAGCTCGGCGACGCCGTCGAGCGTGGTGAGCTCGGGCATGTCGTAGTCGTGGAACACGACGCCGTGCGTGCGCAGGGCGGTCATGTCGCGATCGAGGTCGTCGGTGAGCAGGTTGAAGGCGGTGTTCTGCGCCGTGCCGGCGAACTGCGTGCGGTAGACCATCACGACCGTTCCGCCGATCTCGTAGAAGACCGCCTCGCCCTGCTCGTCGTCCGCGATCGGGTCGCGCCCGAGCACGTCGTGCCACCACTGCTTCGCCCGCCCGAGGTCGGCCGCCGGGAGCACCGCCGTCGCCATCATCTTCTCGAACATGGGGCATCACCTCTCGAAACTGAGCATTCGTCGGGTCGGCCGCAAGTCTACGCTCCGGCCGGCCCGACGACGAGGCCGGATGCCCGGGCTCAGCTTCGCCGGGTGGCGTCGTGCACCTCGCCGACGAGCTCCTCGATGATGTCCTCCAGGAAGACGACGCCGGTGGTCGCCCCCTGCTCGTCGAACGCGCGCGCGACGTGCGTGCCGAGCCTGCGCATCGTCGAGAGCGCGTCCTCCACCTCGGTGCCGTCGAAGATCGAGACCAGCCGGCGCACGCGCTTCGCGGGCAGCGGGTCGTCGAACTCGTCGTCGTCGAGGTCGATGACGTCCTTCAGGTGCACGTAGCCGTCGGGCTCGCCCGACGCGCCGAGCAGCACGTACCGAGAGAAGCCGTGCTTCGCCACGGCGCGCTCCACGTCGCGCGGCGTCGCACCGGGAGGGAGGCTCACGAGCGACGACATGGGCACCGCGACGTCGGAGACCCGCTTCGTCGTGAACTCGAACGCCGCGCTCAGCGTGCCGCTCGCGTCGTCGAGCACGCCCTCGCGGCGCGACTGGTGGACGATCGTCTGCACCTCGTCGAGCGTGAACGTCGACGTCGCCTCGTTCTTCGGCTCGACGCCGAACAGTCGCAGTACGCCGTTCGCCGTCGCGTTGAGCGCGACGATGGCGAACTTGAAGACGCGTGCGAGGAACACGAGCGGCGGCGCCAGCAGCAGCACGGCCCGGTCGGGCACCGAGAACGACAGGTTCTTCGGCACCATCTCGCCGAACACGACGTGCAGGTAGCTGACGAGCACGAGCGTGATGACGAAGGCGATGGTGCCCACGACCTCCTCGCTCCAGCCGGTCAGGTGCAGCGGCACCTCGAGCAGGTGGTGGATCGCCGGCTCCGACACGTTCAGGATCAGCAGCGAGCAGATCGTGATGCCGAGCTGGCTCATCGCGAGCATGAGGGTCGCGTGCTCCATCGCCCACAGCGCCGTCTTCGCGCTGCGCCTGCCCTGCTCGGCGAGCGGCTCGATCTGCGAGCGCCGCGCCGAGATCACGGCGAACTCCGCGCCCACGAAGAACGCGTTCGCGAGCAGCAGCACGAACAGCCAGGCGAGTCCGGCCCAGTCGCTCATCGTTCGCCCCCCTCGCGGTCGTCGCGGCGGTCGGCCGCGCCGTCGGTCTCGCCGGCGGCGCGCGCCTCCATGACGGACTCGGCGACGGATGCCTCGTGGCCCGGGGCCGGCACGAAGCGGAGGCGGTCGATGCGTCGACCGTCGAGCCGGCGCACGATGAGCCGCCCGCCCTCGATCTCGACCTCGTCGCCGACCTCGGGCAGTCGCCCGAGCCGCGAGGTGACGAAGCCGGCGACGGTCTCGTAGTCGCCGTTCTCGGGCACCTTCAGGCCCGTGCGCTCCTCGAGCTCGTCGGGTCGCAGGATGCCGGGGAAGCTCAGCTCGTCGCCCTGGCGGACGATGCCCGCCCTCGTGCGGTCGTGCTCGTCGGCGACCTCGCCGACGAGCTCCTCGACGAGGTCTTCGAGGGTCGCGACGCCGGCGGTGCCGCCGTACTCGTCGACGATCACGGCCATCTGGAAGCCGCGGCCGCGGAGCTCGCCGAGCAGCGAGTCGAGCTTCATGGTCTCGGGCACCCGCAGCGCATCGGACTGCAGCGCCGAGGTCGGCACGTCCGCCCGACGTTCGCGCGGGACGGCGACGGCCTGCTTCACGTGCACCACCCCGACGACGTCGTCGAGGTTCTCGTCGTAGACCGGGAAGCGCGAGAAGCCCGTCTGCCGGGCGAGCTCGATGACCGCCTCGGCGGGTTCGAGCCGCTGCACGGCGGCGACGCGCGGCCGGGGGGTCATCACGTCGCTCGCGTCGTGGCCGGAGAAGCGCAAGGTGCGACCGAGGAGCGTCGCCGTGTCGGCCTCGAGCACGCCGGCGATCGCGGAGCGCCGCACGAGCGAGCTCAGCTCCTCAGCCGAGCGGGCGCCCGAGAGCTCCTCCTTCGGCTCGATGCCGACGGCGCGGAGCACGCCGTTGGCGCTGCCGTTGAGCACGGCGATCGCCGGGCGGAACACCCAGGTGAACGCCGCCTGGAACGGCATCACGAGCTTCGCCGTGGCGATCGGCAGCGCGAGCGCGAAGTTCTTGGGGACGAGCTCGCCGATGACCATCGAGAGCAGGGTCGCGACGACGACGGCGGTGGTCGCGCCGACCGGGCGCACGAGCGCCTCGGGGAGGCCGATCGCGGTGAGCGGCCCGGCGAGCAGGCTCGAGATCGCCGGCTCCATCGTGTACCCCGTGAGCAGCGTCGTGAGCGTGATGCCGAGCTGCGCGCTCGAGAGGTGGGTCGAGGTGATCTTCAGCGCGTCGATCGTGAGCGAGAGCCGCGTCTCGCCGCGCTCGCGCCGCGCCTCGAGGTCGGCGCGGTCGAGGTTCACGAGCGCGAACTCGCTCGCAACGAACAAGCCCGTGCCGATCGTGAGAAGCACACCGAAGCCGAGCAGGATCCACTCAGACATGCGCGCCTCCCCGACTGGTCACGGGCGGGGGTCTATGGCCGGGCGTGTTCGCAGAGGGAGGATCGTCCATGGTCGCTCCAGTATATCGGGGCCGGCCCCGCTACCAGCTGACGGGCAGCGCCTTGCCCTCCTCGTAGCCGGCGGCCGACTGGATGCCGACGAGGGCGCGCTCGCGGAACTCGGGGATGGAGTGCGCGCCGGCGTAGGTGAACGAGCTGCGCACGCCCGAGGTGATCATGTCGAGCAGGTCCTCGAGCGAGGGGCGCAGCGGGTCGAGGTAGATCCTCGACGACGAGATGCCCTCGGCGAAGAGCTCCTTGCGGGCGAGCTCGTAGGGCGAGAGGCGGTCGAAGCGCTCGCGCACGGCCTTCGTCGAGGCCATCCCCCAGCTCTCCTTGTAGAGCCGCCCCCGCTCGTCGGTGCGCAGCACGCCCGGCGCCTCGATCGTGCCGGCGAACCACGAGCCGATCATGACGGAGGCGGCGCCGGCGGCGAGGGCCAGGGCGACGTCGCGCGGGTAGCGCACTCCCCCGTCGGCCCAGACCCGCGCGCCGAGCTCGGCCGCGGCCTCCGCGGTCTCGAGCACGGCCGAGAACTGGGGCCGGCCGACCGCGGTCATCATGCGCGTGGTGCACATGGCTCCCGGGCCCACGCCGACCTTCAGCACGTCGGCGCCCGCCTCGACGAGGTCGGCGACGGCCGCGGCCGTGCCGATGATGCCGGCGACGATCGGGATGCCGAGCTCGAGGTCGCGCACGACGCGGACCGCCTGCACCATGCCCTCCTGGTGGCCGTGCGCGGTGTCGACGACGAGCAGGTCGACGCCCGCCGCGGCGAGCGCCCTCGCCTTCGCCGCGACGTCGCCGTTGATGCCGATGGCGGCGGCGACCCGCAGCCGGCCGTCGCCGTCGACGTTCGGCGAGTAGATCGTGCCGCGCAGCGCGCTGCGCCGGCTGAGGGTGCCGACGACGCGGCCGTGCTCGAGCACCGGGGCGAAGTCGAGCTCGGCCTCCACCATCAGGTCGAAGGCGCGGCGCGCGCTGTCCACGTCGTCGGCGTCGAGGGCGGCCGAGCCGCCGTGCACGAGGTCGCCGAGGCGGGCGTCGGGCAGCGCGGTCGCGAGCCGCTCGGCCGCGATCGTGCCGCCGACCGCGCCGCCGTCGTCCTCGAGCACGAGACCGTGTCCCGCGGCGGCCGGCAGCGCCACGAGCGCGTCGGCGACGGTCTGGTCGGGCGAGAACACGTGCGGGGTGTCGAAGCGGGGCGATTGCGACTTGACCCAGCGGATCGACTCGGCGAGGTCCTGCAGGTGCAGGTCCTGCGGCAGCACGCCGATGCCGCCGCGCCGGGCGAGGGTCGCCGCCAGGCGCGGGCCCGTGATCGAGTTCATGTTGGCCGACACGAGCGGGATGGAGCCGCCCGAGCCGTCGTCGGGGGCGAGCGAGACGTCGAGGCGGCTCCTGATGCCCGAGCGGCTCGGCACCAGGAACACGTCGGAGTACGTCAGGTCGTGCGTCGGCGCGGTGCGGTAGAACTCCATGCCGCCCACGCTAGCGCGCGGGAGGTCCGAAGCGGGGGCGCGACGGGTTTAGGCTGGTGGAGGTGATCGGGGGCGGTCGCGACAGCTGCTGCCGGGCCGATCGCCGGGATTCCTTTCATCAACGGAGAGAGTGGGCGAGAGGCTGTGTCGAGCCAATTGACCGGGGCAGGCGCCGAAGAGACGGCGTCGGGCGAGTTCGGAGCCAACGAATGGCTCGTCGATGAGATGTACGAGAAGTACCTCGCCGATCCCGATTCCGTCGATGCGACCTGGCGGGCGGTGCTCGAGCAGTACCACCGCACGAAGGTCGAGCCGGCCGAGGCCGCGCTGAACGACGTCGCGCCCGAGGCATCCCCCGCGGCCGAGCCCTCCGCCCCCGCCGCCCCGACGACGACGCCGACGCCGGTCATCGGCCAGGCCCCCGAGGCCCGCACCACCTCGCGCGCGCCGCGCGCCGAGCCCGTGCCCGCCGACGTGCCCGTCACGAGCCCGCAGCCGGTCGTCGAGTCCGAGCGCGAGGACGAGGTCGTCGTGCTCAAGGGCATGCCGAAGGCGCTCGCCGCGAACATGGACGCCTCGCTCACCGTGCCCACCGCGACGAGCGTGCGCACCGTGCCGGCGAAGCTCATGATCGACAACCGCATCGTGATCAACAACCACCTGCGACGCACCCGCGGCGGCAAGATCAGCTTCACCCACCTCATCGGCTGGGCGCTCATCCAGGCGCTCAAGGAGTTCCCGAGCCAGAACGTCTACTACAGCGAGGTCGACGGCAAGCCCTCGCTCGTGAAGCCCGCCCACGTGGGCCTCGGCATCGCCATCGACGTGCCCAAGCCCGACGGCAGCCGGGCCCTCCTCGTGCCCGCGATCAAGCGCGCAGAGACCATGACCTTCAACGAGTTCCTCGCCGCCTACGAAGACCTCGTCTCGCGGGCGCGCCAGAACAAGCTCAAGGCCGACGACTTCTCGGGCGCGACGATCTCGCTGACCAACCCGGGCGGCATCGGCACCGTGCACTCCGTGCCGCGCCTCATGAAGGGCCAGGGCTGCATCATCGGCGCCGGCGCCCTCGAGTACCCGGCCGAGTTCCAGGGCGCGAGCGAGAAGACGCTCGCGAGCCTCGCGATCGGCAAGACGATCACCCTCACCTCGACCTACGACCACCGCGTCATCCAGGGCGCGGGCTCGGGCGAGTTCCTGAAGAAGGTGCACGAGCTGCTCATCGGCCAGCGCGACTTCTACGAGGACATCTTCGCCGCACTGCGCCTGCCCTACGAGCCCATCCACTGGGCGCCCGACATCGCCGTCGACGTCGCGAGCGCGATCGACAAGACCGCGCGCGTGCAGGAGCTCATCAACTCGTTCCGCGTCCGCGGGCACATGATGGCCGACATCGACCCGCTCGAGTACGTGCAGCGCTCGCACCCCGACCTCGACATCGCGAGCCACGGCCTCACCTTCTGGGACCTCGACCGCGAGTTCGTCACCGGCGGCTTCGGCGACAAGCGCAAGTCGCTGCTGCGCGACATCCTGGGCGTCCTCCGCGACTCGTACTGCCGCACGATCGGCATCGAGTACATGCACATCCAGGACCCCGTGCAGCGCGCGTGGATCCAGAACGAGGTGGAGCGGCCCTACGAGAAGCCGACCCACGACGAGCAGATGCGCATCCTCGGCAAGCTCAACGAGGCCGAGGCGTTCGAGACCTTCCTGCAGACGAAGTACGTCGGCCAGAAGCGCTTCAGCCTCGAGGGCGGCGAGTCCGTCATCGCCCTGCTCGACGAGATCCTCCAGGGCGCGGCCAAGGCCGGGCTCGACGAGGTCGCGATCGGCATGGCGCACCGAGGCCGTCTGAACGTGCTCACGAACATCGCCGGCAAGACCTACGGCCAGGTGTTCCGCGAGTTCGAGGGCGCCACGCACGGCCAGGGCTCGGGCGACGTCAAGTACCACCTGGGCACGCAGGGCACCTTCACCGCGGACGACGGCCAGCAGGTGCCGGTCTCGCTCGCCGCCAACCCCTCGCATCTCGAGGCCGTCGACGGCGTGCTCGAGGGCATCGTCCGCGCCAAGCAGGACCGCAAGCCCATCGGCTCGTTCACCGTCCTGCCGATCCTGGTGCACGGCGACGCGGCCATGTCGGGCCAGGGCATCGTCGTCGAGACCATGCAGATGTCGCAGCTGCGCGGCTACCGCACGGGCGGCACCATCCACGTGAACATCAACAACCAGGTCGGCTTCACCACCGTGCCGGGAGACGGCCGCTCGTCGATCTACTCGACCGACGTCGCCAAGACCATCCAGGCGCCGGTGTTCCACGTGAACGGCGACGACCCCGAGGCGGTCGTCCGGGTCGCCGAGCTGGCGTTCCGCTACCGCCAGGAGTTCAAGCGCGACGTCGTCATCGACCTCGTCTGCTACCGCCGCCGCGGCCACAACGAGGGCGACGACCCCTCGATGACCCAGCCGCTCATGTACAACCTCATCGAGGCCAAGCGCTCCGTCCGGAAGCTCTACACCGAGGCCCTCGTCGGCCGCGGCGACATCACCGAAGAGGAGTACGAGCAGGCCCACCGCGACTTCCAGGACCGACTGGAGCGCGCCTTCGCCGAGACGCACGCCGCGCAGACGGGCGCGATCCCGGTGATCGGCGCGACCGACTCGATCGAGGTGCCCGAGCCCGCCACCGGCGAGCTCGCCACCACGGGCGTGCCGCTCGAGGTCGTGCACACCATCGGCGACGCGTTCGACAACAAGCCGGCCGGCTTCACCGTGCACCCGAAGATCGCCCAGCTGCTGAACAAGCGCGTCGACATGAGCCGCAACGGCAAGATCGACTGGGGCTTCGGCGAGCTGCTCGCCTTCGGCTCGCTGCTGCTCGAGGGCACCCCCGTGCGCCTCGCCGGCCAGGACGCGCGGCGCGGCACCTTCGTGCAGCGCCACGCCGTCATGCACGATCGGGTGAACGGCCAGGAGTGGCTGCCGCTCATGAACCTCGCCGAGAACCAGGCGCGCTTCTACGTGTACGACTCGCTGCTCAGCGAGTACGCGGCCATGGGCTTCGAGTACGGCTACTCGGTCGAGCGGGCCGACGCGCTCGTCGCCTGGGAGGCGCAGTTCGGCGACTTCGCGAACGGCGCGCAGACCGTCATCGACGAGTTCATCTCCTCGGCCGAGCAGAAGTGGGGCCAGCGCTCGAGCGTCGTGCTGCTGCTGCCGCACGGCTACGAGGGCCAGGGGCCCGACCACTCGAGCGCCCGCATCGAGCGCTACCTGCAGCTGTGCGCCGAGAACAACATGACGGTCGCGCGTCCCTCGACGCCCGCCTCGTACTTCCACCTGCTGCGCCGGCAGGCCTATGCCCGGCCGCGCCGGCCCCTCGTGGTGTTCACCCCGAAGGCGATGCTGCGCCTGCGCGGTGCGACGAGCGAGGTCGCCGACTTCACGCAGGGCCGCTTCGAGCCGGTCATCGACGACGCCCGCATCACCGACAAGGCCGCGGTCAAGCGCGTCGTGTTCATGGCCGGGAAGCTCTACTACGACCTGCTGGCCGAGCTCGAGAAGAACCCGAACCCCGAGATCGCCCTCGTGCGGCTCGAGCAGTTCTATCCGCTGCCCGGCGCCGAGCTCAAGGCGGTCGCCGACGCCTACCCGAACGCCGAGTTCGTGTGGGCGCAGGACGAGCCCGAGAACCAGGGCGCGTGGCCGTACTTCCTGATCGAGACCGACAAGCTCGGGCCGCGCGAGGTGCGCGTCGTGTCGCGGCCGGCGGCGGCCTCGCCCGCCACCGGTTCGGCGAAGATCCACGCGGCCCAGCAGGCCGAGCTCGTGCAGCGCGCGCTCACGCTGTAGCACCAGACGTGCGTCGAAGGGCGCGGATGCCTCGAGGCATCCGCGCCCTTCGCGTCGTGCCGGCTCAGCGCGCCCCGCGGGCGAGCTTCGACGGCCACCAGACCGCGCGGCCGACGTCGTAGGCGAGCGCCGGGACGAGGAGCGTCCGCACCAGGAAGGTGTCGAGGAGCACGCCGAACGCGACGATGAACGAGATCTGCGCGAGGAACAGGATCGGCAGCACCCCGAGCGCGGCGAAGGTCGCGGCGAGCACGAGGCCCGCCGAGGTGATGACCCCGCCCGTGAGCCGCAGCCCGCGCAGGATGCCCTCGCGCGTGCCGACGCGCTGCGCCTCCTCGCGGACGCGCGTCATCAGGAAGATGTTGTAGTCGACGCCGAGCGCCACGAGGAACACGAAGCCGAACAGCGGCACGCTCGGGTCGGCGCCGGGGAAGGCGAACACCCCGTCGAAGACCCACGCCGAGACGCCGAGCGCGGCCGCATACGAGAGCACGACGCTCGCGATCAGCAGCAGCGGGGCGACGATCGCCCGCAGCAGCAGCATGAGGATGACGAGGATCGCGCCGAGCACGAGCGGGATGATGAGCGTGCGGTCGGCGATCGCCGCCTCGTTCGTGTCGAGGGCGACCGCGGTCGGGCCGCCGACGAGCACCTCGCTCGACACGGCGTCGAGCGCGGTGCGGAGCTCCTGCACGGTCTGCTCGGCGGCGTCCGAGTCGGCGGGGTCGTCGAGGGTGAGCTGCAGCAGCACCTCGCCGTCGACCACGGTCGGCTCGGGAGCCGGGGTTCCGGGCGGCCCGAAGGCGCCGATGCCGTCGCTCGTCACGGGCGCCGTGCCGGCCGGGCTGTCGGCCGAGACCACGGCGACGGAGTCGACGCCGTCGACCTCGAGCGCCGCATCGGCCATCGCCTGAAGCTCGTCCTCCGGCCCGATCACGGTCGTCGGCGCGCCCGACCCGGCGGGGAAGTGCTCGGCGAGCATCGCCTGCCCGTC
>JBDIAF010000031.1:0-10021 GCA_039812245.1 Agromyces sp.
GCTTCAGCCGTTCGTTCTTCTCTTCGACGAGCGCGGCGAGCGCGGTCGCGTAGTCGGCCAAGGCGGCGGCGAGGCGCGGGTCGGATGCCCCGAGGATGCGCGCGGCGATGAGGCCGGCGTTCTTCGCGCCGCCGATCGAGACGGTGGCGACGGGGATGCCGGCGGGCATCTGCACGATCGAGAGCAGCGAGTCGAGCCCGTCGAGCCGCGCGAGCGGCACGGGCACGCCGACGACCGGCAGCGTGGTCACCGAGGCGAGCATGCCCGGCAGGTGCGCGGCGCCGCCGGCTCCGGCGATGATGACCTTCAGCCCGCGGGCGGCGGCCTGCTGGCCGTAGGCGATCATCTTCTCGGGCGTGCGGTGCGCCGAGACGACCTCGACCTCGTGCGCGATGCCGAACTCGTCGAGCACCTCGGATGCCTCGCGCATGACGTTCCAGTCGGAGTCGGAACCCATGACGACGCCGACGACGGGCGCAGGAGTGGTCTCAGTCACTCGAACGAGTGTAGGGGCGGGTGCTGGGAGATGACCGCAACGACACCGGTCGGCCGGAGCCCGCAGCGCCGACATCCCCGTCGACGTCCGTTCCGAGGCGCGCGAGCAGCGCGGCCGAGCGGCGTCCGACCCAGCCGGAGGCGCGGTGCGAGGGCGACTCGACGATGCGGTGGAACAGCGCACCGGCGACGATCGAGAGCGGCACGCCGGCCAGCATCACGACGTGTGCGGGCACCCCGGGCAGGGCGAATCGCAGGGCGACGAGCACCGGTACGTGCACGAGGTAGAGGCTGAAGGAGATGCGGGCGAGGAACTGCACCGGGCGTGCGCCGAGCGGGCGGACGGCGCCGGGGCTGCCGAGGCAGCAGAACACGAGGAGCGCCGCCCCGGCCACGACGGCGACCTTGAGCAGCGCGGCGAACTCCGCGATGGAGCCGAAGGCGCCGAGCTCCCAGCGCAGCACGAGCAGGCCGAGGGCGACGGCGAACAGGCCGCTCCAGACGAGCCACGGCATCCGGCTGCGGTTGATCGCGCCGGCGGCGCGGTGCAGGGCGTCGAGCTTCGCCGCCATGACCACCCCGATCAGGAAGACCGGCAGGAACTCGAGCGCGCCGGTGCCGGTCTCCGCACCGACCCAGACGGCGCCGAGGGCCGCCGCGATGCCGAGCGGCCACCAGCGCCGAAGCGCGAGGGCGACCACGACGAACACCGGCAGGGTCACCGAGAAGATCATCTCCCACTGGATGGACCACAGCGGGTTGTCGAGGTCGTAGGAGCCGTTGAAGAGGTTCAGCGCGTCGAACACGTCGTGCCAGTCGAACTGCTTGGCGGTTCGGGTCTCGGCCCAGGCCGAGAACCGCTCGGCGTCGGGGCGGGGCACCGCGACGAGCAGGAGCGCGGCGAACGCGACGGCGCCGGCCACGGGCAGGCCGAGTCGCACCATGCGTCGCGGGTAGTACGCCGCCCAGGCGAAGCCGCCGCGAAGCACCGGCAGGGCGAGCACGAAGCCGCTCAGCACGAAGAACACCATGACCGCCTCGTGCCCCGCGTTCGTGAGCTTCAGCGGACTGTAGCTCAGCCACCAGAGCGCGGTGCCCCGCTCGGGCGCCGAGCCGCCCTCGACGTAGAGCGACGAGATCGACGGGTTCAGCAGCAGCGCGTGGTGCAGCAGCACGACGAGCGCCGCGACGCCGCGCAGCCCGTCGAGCGCGAGCAGTCGTCCGCGCGACGGCACTGCCCCTCCGGCCCCGGCGGAGCCGGCGGGCGCGGCGGCGCGAGACGTACCCGCGGCGGACACGTCGAGCGATGCGGGCATCGCACAGGACATCAGTCCTGGAACACCGCCGCCGCAGCTCGCGCCTCGTAGACGACCTCGTCGAGGTCGGCGCCGATCGCGGTCACGTGACCGATCTTGCGCCCGGGCCGCGGCGCCTTGCCGTAATTGTGCACCTTCACGGTGGGGTGGCCGGCGAGGGCCTCCGCGTAGCGGTCGGCGAGGGTGCCCTCGGCGGGGCCGCCGAGCACGTTGACCATGACCGACCAGTCCTGATGGGTGCCGGTTCCGCCGAGGGGCAGGTCGAGCACCGCACGCAGGTGCTGCTCGAACTGGCCCGTCGTCGCGCCGTCCATCGACCAGTGGCCGCTGTTGTGCGGGCGCATGGCGAGCTCATTGACGAGGATGCGGTCGTCGGTCGTCTCGAACAGCTCGACCGCGAGCACGCCCGTGACGCCGAGGCCCTCGGCGATCGTGATGGCGACGTCGGCGGCGACGTCGGCGAGCCGGCCGGCCGAGCGCGGCGCGGGCGCGATGACCTCGCTGCACACGCCGCCCACCTGCACCGTCTCGACGACGGGCCAGGCGACGATCTCGCCGGAGGGGCGGCGGGCGACGAGCTGGGCGAGCTCGCGCCGGAAGTCGACGAGCTCCTCGACCAGCAGCGCGCCGGCGCGGCCGTCCTCGGCGATCGCGGAGAACCACTCGGCCACCTCGGCCGAGTCGTGCACGACGCGCACGCCCTTCCCGTCGTAGCCGCCGCGCGGCGTCTTCACGACGGCCGAGCCGCCGTGACGCGCGATGAAGTCGTCGAGCTCGTCGGCGGTCTCGACGCGGGCCCAGTCGGGCACCGGCAGGCCGAGCTCGCTCAGCCGCTCGCGCATCAGCAGCTTGTCCTGCGCGAAGCGCAGCGCATCGGGCCCGGGGTGCACCGCGACGCCTTCGTCGACGAGGGCGCGCAGCACGTCCTGCGGCACGTGCTCGTGATCGAACGTGACCACGTCGACCTCGCGGGCGAAGGCCAGCACCGTCTCGGCGTCGCGGTAGTCGCCGACCCCGGTCGCCGCCAGCTCCGCCGACATGCCGTCGGCCTCGGCGAGGACTCTCAGGTCGACCCCGAGTTCGACCGCAGCCGGAATCATCATCCTCGCGAGCTGTCCGCCGCCGATCACTCCGACCCGCACTCGGTCGACCCCTTCCGTTCGATGGATGCCGCGACGGCCGAGAGCCGGCGCGCTACCCCCAGTCTAGGCGCGGTCGCCGTGGCTAGGATGTGCCGGTGACCACCAGAGCAGTGCCGGCCGCGGCGCACGAGGGCCTCGCCGCCAGGCTCTGGCACGGCGTGGTCGCCTACGCGCTGAAGTTCGGCGTGGTCGGGCTCATCGGCCTGGTGATCGACGTCGCCCTCTTCAACGCACTGCGGCTCGGCTTCCTCGGCGCCGACGGCTGGGCGCAGTCGGCGCTCGGCGCGAAGACGATCTCGACGAGCGTCGCGATCGTGTTCAACTGGCTCGGCAACCGCTACTGGACGTTCCGCAGGCATCGCCGCCGCAACTACCTTCGCGAGTTCGCCGAGTACGTGATCGTCTCCCTCGGCGGCATGGCGATCTCGCTCGCCTGCCTCTGGTTCAGCCATCACGCGCTGGGGCTCACGAGCCTCGTCGCCGACAACATCGCCTCGAACGTCGTCGGGCTGGGGCTCGGCACGCTGTTCCGCTTCGTGCTGTACCGCTACTGGGTGTACGGACATCACCGCAGCGACGGGCTCTCGCAGCTCGATCGCGTCGAGGAGGCGCAGCGCGCCATCTTCGAGGAGCCGGCGCTCCCCCAGCCCGCCGTCGAGCCCACGGTCGCGAGACCGCCCGCTGCCGATCAGTCCTCTGCGGGCAGGAACCAGGGCGGGTAGACCGCGACGCGCGTTCGCACGCCGACCGCGGAGAGCGCCGCGCGCACGCGGTCGCGGACCCGGTCGTTGCCGACCGCGATCAGGGCGACCCGCTCGAGCGGCACCTCGCCGCGAACGAGGAACTCGGCCGTCGCGAGGCGCGAGGCGTCGTCGGGGCGGCCGATCGCGCGCAGCAGGCGCTCGACCTCGGCCCAGTCGCTCGCGAGCTCGGCGCCCGGAAGGGCGGCGTCGACATCGCTGACGGCGACCGCGCCGACGGCCGTCGCGGCGCCGCGCACCGCGGCGACCGAGCTGACGAGCATGACGTGGTCGGCGGCGGCGCGCTCGACCGCCTCTGCCGTGAGGCGGGGGTCCGGCGTGCCGGTGCGCACCGCGTCCCAGACGAGCGCGTCGGGGGTGAGGAGGAAGGGGACGTAGTCGGCGAGCGTCGCATCGGTGCCTGCGACCTCGCGGTTCCGTCGGAACTCGCGGACGGCGGGCGCCGCGAGGTCGACGACGGGATTCGCTCCTGCCGCATCGGGCACGAGCGCGCCGGCGCCCAGGATGCGGGCCAGGTTGTCGAGGTGCGTCACGTGGTAGACGCGCATCTTGCCGGCGTCGACGGGCGGCGCGAGGAGCGGACGCGCCGCGGGCTTCGAGGCCGCCGGCCTGCTGGCCCGGGCCTCCGCCTCAGCGGTGGCCGTACGGCTGGATGCAGTGGCGGTGCGCGCCGTGCTCCGGGTCGAGCCGCGCACCGGCGCGGTCGGCGCGGCGTTCGGCGCCGGTTCGACCGCCTTCGGCGGGAAGCAGATGGCGCAGAGGCCGTCGTCGAAACCGTGGATGCATTCGTCGGCCAAGAGGCACCTTTCCTCGCGCGTCTCGCGCCGGGGGCGCGCGAGAACCGCCCGACTACATTACGCCACGCAGGACCCGCAGCTCGCCGTGCGGGAGATCAGCGCTTGCCCCAGGCGACGGTGTCGCCGTCGAGCACCTGTGGCTGCAGCGGCGCGACCGACGGCGCCTCGGCGATGAGCTCGTTCAGCGCCCGCTGCACGAGCTCGGGCTTCGGCAGGTCCTTCAGGACGAACGGCCGGTCGCGCCCCACCTCGATGCGCACGTCGCCCGAGCCGGCCATCCGCTGCCCCGGCGTCCGTCGGACGGTGACCTCGTAGCCGCGGCGGAACGGCAGCTCGCGCTGCACCCGCACGAAGACGCCCGAGCGCACGACGGCGCGACGGTCGGTGATCGTGGTGCGCGTCGTCAGCCACGCGAGGTACGGCAGCAGGCAGGCGAGCAGCACCACGAGCACGGCCGCGCCGAGCACGGCGAAGCGCTGCCAGGCTTCGACGACGAGCCCCATCGCGTACGCGGCGCCGCCCGCGACCGCGACGAGCACGATCGCCGGCAGCACGAGCACCCGGGCGTGACGTCGCAGCCGGGCGACGATGCGCTCGGGCGTCGGCGCGCGCGCCGGGACGACGGGTTCGGCGGGGCTCATACCGTCATTCATACCGCAGGTGCGTGACGTCCCCCGCGGCGACAGCCTGCGTCTGGTCGGATTCCCGGTCGTGCACGACGAGGCGTCCGTCGCCGTCGAGGCGTTCGGCCGTGCCGACGAAGCGCCGATCGCCCGGCAGCTCGACGCGCACCTCCTCGCCGAGGGTGCCGCAGAGCGCCGCGACCCGGTCGGCGATGCCGGATGCCCGTGCGTCCCCGCCGGCCTCGAGGTACCGTCCGAACAGCTCGAGGAAGCCGGAGAGGTAGTCGGCGAGCACGGCGTCGGCGTCGGGCCGGCGACCGGTGGCGAGCAGCAGCGAGGTCGAGGTCAGGGTCGGCAGGTCGTGCTCGTCGAGCGTCAGGTTGAGGCCGGCGCCGACGATCACGCCCGAGGCGTCGGGCAGGAGCTCGGACAGGATGCCGCACACCTTGTAGCCCGAGATGAGGACGTCGTTCGGCCACTTGAGCGCGGCCTCCAGCGTCGTGCCGCCGAGCAGGGCGTCGTCCGAGGCATCCGCCTCGTCGCCGACCGCCGGGTAGGCCGGGGCGCGCTCGAGCTCGCGCCGCACGGCCTCGGTCATCGCGGCGCCCGCGATGAGCGGGATCCACCCGAACGCGTCGGGCGGCAGCGCCGTGCCGTCGGGGGCCACCGGTCGCAGCAGCAGCGAGATCGCGAGCGTCTTGCCGCTGGGCGCCAGCCAGGTGCGCCCCAGGCGGCCGCGGCCGGCGGTCTGGTCGTCGGTGACGAGCACCGAGCCGTGCGGCCAGGCGGCGGCGTCCGGCCCCGTGACGGCGATGCGCAGCTCGTCGTTGGTCGACCCCGCGTGCTCGACGTACTCGAAGCGCGCCGCTGCGGCGCGCGAACGCTCCCACTCCATGCCTGACACGATAGCCACCGGACCCTCCCCACCAGCACCGCGCCGAGATTTGTAGGAATCCGTCAACGATCCGGGCCAGCTGCCCGCCGGTAGAGTGAAGCGGTGACCGAAGCGAACACCGACGGCCCCGACCTCTCGACCACGGCGGGCAAGCTCGCCGACCTCAAGGCGCGCTACCACGAGGCCGTCACGGCCTCGGGTCAGGCGGCCATCGAGAAGCAGCACGCCAAGGGCAAGATGACCGCCCGCGAGCGCATCGAGGGGCTCCTCGACCCCGGCTCCTTCGTCGAGCTCGACGAGTTCGTGCGCCACCGCACGCACGCCTTCGGCATGGAGCAGAAGCGCCCCTACGGCGACGCGGTCGTCACGGGCACCGGCACGATCCACGGCCGCCAGGTCGCGGTCTACTCGCAGGACTTCACGATCTTCGGCGGTTCGCTCGGCGAGGTCGCCGGCGAGAAGATCATCAAGGTCATGGAGCTCGCCCTCAAGATCGGCGTGCCCATCATCGGCATCCTCGACTCGGGCGGCGCCCGCATCCAGGAGGGCGTCGTCGCGCTCGGCAAGTACGGCGAGATCTTCCGGCGCAACACCGCCGCCTCCGGGGTCATCCCGCAGATCTCGATCATCATGGGCCCGGCCGCCGGCGGCGCCGTGTACTCCCCCGCCCTCACCGACTTCGTCATCATGGTCGACAAGTCGAGCCACATGTTCGTCACCGGCCCCGACGTCATCAAGACGGTCACGGGCGAGGAGGTGGGCTTCGAGGAGCTCGGCGGCGCGCTCACCCACAACACCGTCTCGGGCGTCGCGCACTACCTCGCCAGCGACGAGGACGACGCGCTCGACTACGCGCGCACGCTCGTCTCGTTCCTGCCCGACAACAACCAGACCGAGCCGGTCGTCTACGAGTCCGAGGTCGAGCTCGAGATCACCGACGACGACCGCCGCCTCAACACGGTCATCCCCGACTCGCCGAACCAGCCCTACGACATCCGCACGATCGTCGAGGGGCTCGTCGACCACGGCGACTTCCTCGAGGTGCAGCCGCTGTACGCGCCGAACATCGTGATCGGCTTCGCCCGCATCGAGGGGCGTTCGGTCGGCATCATCGCCAACCAGCCCAGCCAGATGGCCGGCACCCTCAACATCGCCGCCGGCGAGAAGGCGAGCCGCTTCGTGCGGTTCTGCGACGCCTTCTCGATCCCGATCCTCACGCTCGTCGACGTGCCCGGCTACCTGCCCGGCACCGACCAGGAGTGGACGGGCGTCATCCGCCGCGGCGCGAAGCTGCTGTACGCCTATGCCGAGGCCACCGTGCCGCTCGTCACGGTCATCACCCGCAAGGCCTACGGCGGCGCCTACATCGTCATGGGCTCCAAGCAGCTCGGCGCCGACATCAACCTCGCGTGGCCGACGGCGGAGATCGCCGTCATGGGCGGCCAGGGCGCCGTCAACATCCTGTACCGGGCCGAGATCAAGCGCGCCGAGGAGGCCGGCGAGGACGTCGCCGCCGTGCGCACGCAGCTCGCGAACGAGTACACCTACAACGTGGCCTCGCCGTTCCTCGCCGCCGAGCGCGGCGAGCTCGACGGCGTGATCGAGCCCGCCGCCACCCGAGTCGCCGTCACCAAGGCGCTGCGCACGCTCCGCACCAAGCGGGCGAGCCTGCCGCCGAAGAAGCACGGCAACATCCCGCTGTAAGGAGCGCTCGTGGCATCCGACCCCCAGCACCCGGCCGAGGCGAACCGGCCCATCGACCTGCGCTTCGTCGACCGCACGGCGCCGACCGCCGCCGAGACCGCCGCGGTCATCGCGGTCGTCTCCGCCGCGCTCGAGCAGCGCGAGCCCGCACCGCTCGACGCCCCGGGCGGCGACGAGTGGGTGCGTTCCGGCCGCGCCCTGCGGCAGCCGGTCCAACCCGGCCCCGGGCGCTGGCGACGCGCGCTGTAGGCATCCGAGGCCCATTCCGAGGGGGGACGCCGCTGTCCTCACAAATGCTGACTATCCGGTTTCCTGCGGCCATTGCATGATTGCTATGCAGGCTCCAGAGGAGTCGCCATCATCACCGGTCGGGTAACCGGTGATCGTTGGGGGCGAGCCAGGGCGATATTCGGGTTGTCGCCGTGGCTCGGGCTGTGAGGGGGCCGGTCATCGACCGGCCCCCTCCTCATTTCCCCGGATGCCTCGAGCCGGCTCGGCACCGCGCTCGCGCCGCATCGGCGCAGCCTCGGGCTCAGGCCTCGCGCTCGGCCTCGAGCGGCTCACGAGGGATCTCGAGCCACAGCTCGACCTCGTCGTCCTCGCCGTCGGCGTCGGCGGTGTCGCCCGCCCTGCGCAGGCCGACCACCGTGACCGCCGCGGGCGAGCCCTCGGCGGCGGTGCGGGCGATGATGCGATCGGCGCGGCAGCCCGCGATCGCCTCGGCGAGCTGCGAGAGCACGCGATCGCGCGCCACCTCGTCGAGGTCGTCGATGCCGCCCTCGTCGAGGAGGGTGACCGTGATGCCGCGCTCGCGGGCCCGCTGCACCTCGACGCGCACGGCGTCGGTGAGCAGCATGCGACCCCGGATCTCGTCGCGGATCGCCGCCTCGAGCGTGCGGCACTCGCGCCGCTGCGCCTCGTTCAGCGCGCCGTCGCGGTCGATGATGCGGCGAAGCATCGGAGCGGCCACGCGGTTGGTGTGCGCGAGCCGCATCCGCCCCTCGAAGAGGTAGGCGTCCTGCGCGGCCTGCCAGGCTGCGGCCTCCCGCTCGGCCTGGGCGTACCGCCGGGTCTCGCGCGCGGAACTCGCGAGCGCCGAGGTGAGGGCGTGCGCGATCGCCACCCAGACGACGCTGCCGATGACCCCGAGCGAGCCGAGCGCGAGCGGGCCGGCCCACACCGTGGTCTGCACGGCGAGGGCGATCACGCCGAGCCAGGCGACGACGAGCTGCCGCCTCGCCGCCGCGATCGTCATGAGCGTGCCGACGGCGGCCACGTACCAGGTCGCGTACCCGTTGTCGGCCGAGGCGTCGAGCTGGCTCGTCACGAGCAGCGGCAGGGCGATGCTCACGGCCAGGTCGAACGCCGCCAGCCAGTCGGGCATGCGCACCCGGCCCGACGGCCAGAGGCTGAGCACGGTCGCGAGCGCGTAGCAGACGAGGGCGACGATCGCGGGGACCGGGCTGTTCGGGACCCCGAGCGAGTAGACGCCGAGGATGACGTGGTAGGTCGAGAAGAGCGCGGCGAGCACGAGCAGCAGCCAGCGGGGCACCGAGATCACGAGTCGCCCCCGATCGCGCCCGTGGGCCAGCCGACGACGATCGTGGTGCCGTGGCCGGGCGCCGACTCGACCCGCGCGCTGCCGCCGGCGTTGGTCATGCGCTCCTCGATCGAGACCCGCACGCCGAGGCGCTCGCGCGGCACCGTCAGCGGGTCGAATCCGACGCCGTTGTCGGCGACCTCGATGACCGCGCCGTTCGCGCGGACGCCGCGGATCCGCAGCTCGCGACGCGTGACGCGGCCCGGCTCGTCGGCGTGCTGCAGGCTGTTGACCATGGCCTGGACCGCGGCCGAGTAGAGCGCCTCGACCGCCTCGACGGGGAGCTCGACGCCGCCGGCGTTGACCACCCGCACCGTGAAGCTCGCGTTGAAGGCGCCGATGGCGGTGCGCAGCCGTCGGACGAGCACCGTGAGCGCGACCCGCTCGAGCGAGCGCGGCCCGGCCGCACCGGCGTCGTCGAGGCGCGTGATCGCGTCGCGGGCCATGCGCGCCGCGAGGGCCCGCTGGTCGGGCGTGGTCGCGGCGGCAGCCGAGAGCAGCGTGGTCAGGACGCTGTCGTGCACGAGCGCGTCGACCTTGGCTCGCTCGAGCTCGTTGGCATGCAGGCGTGCGGCGAGATCGTAGCGCTGCAGCGCCGCCTCCTGCGCCTGGTCGACGCCCGCGGCGGCCTGGCGCAGCATCGAGATGATGGCGAGCACGACGATGCCGAGGATCACGGCGTAGGTCG
>JBDIAF010000032.1:0-9808 GCA_039812245.1 Agromyces sp.
CCATTCGCGCAGGGTCATCGGGTCCTCGTCGAAGGTGACGGTCGAGTTCGCGACGTAGTGATTGTAGATCTCGCGCACCGAGGGCAGATCGGCGGCGACGGCCGCTCGGATCTCGTACTCGAACGGCGCCTCGACGGGGTCGGGCCGGCGCAGATGGCGCGGCAGCGCGCGTCGTTGCTGGTATTCCTCCTCGAGCATGCCGCCAGCCTACGTCGGCCCCGTTACGAACGGATGTCAGGCCTCGGGCGGCAGCGACCAGTCGACGGGCGCGGCGCCCTGCGCGGCGAGCAGCGCGTTCGCGCGGCTGAACGGCTTCGACCCGAAGAAGCCGCGGGAGGCCGACAGCGGGCTGGGGTGCACCGACTCGATGACCGGGGTGTCGCCGAGCAGCGGCTTCAGCCCCTGCGCGTCGCGGCCCCAGAGGATCGCGACGAGCGGCGCGCCCCGGCCCACGAGGGTCCGGATGGCGTGGTCGGTGACCTCCTCCCAGCCCTTGCCGCGGTGCGAGGCCGGGGTCCCTGGACGCACCGTGAGCACGCGGTTCAACAGCATGACGCCGTTCCGGCTCCAGCCGCCGAGGTCGCCGTGCCCGGGCGGGGCGATGCCGAGGTCGTCGCCGAGCTCGCGGTAGATGTTCTGCAGGCTGCGCGGGATCGGGCGCACGTGCGACTCGACCGCGAAGCTCAGGCCGATCGGATGCCCCGGCGTCGGGTAGGGGTCCTGGCCGACGATGAGCACGCGCACGTCGCCCAGCGGCTGCGAGAAGGCCCGGAGCACGCGGTCGCCGGCCGGCAGGTAGCCCCGCCCCGCCGCCTGCTCGGCGCGCAGGAACTCGCCCATGGCGGCGATGCGCGGGCCGACGGGCGCGAGCGCCTGGGCCCAGCCCGGGTCGATGAGCCCGGCCTCGGCCAGCTCGGGCAGCGACTTCGCCGTGGATGCCGGTGCCGCCATCACGCCCCGATCGTCGAGACGAGCACGCCGCCCTCGGCCGGCAGCACCCGCCAGACGCTGCCGGATCCGAGCACGCGGAGCCCGCCCTCGCCGACGACGAGCGCCGTGCGCTCGTCGATCCCGAGCGCGCCCCCGACGAGGCCGGATTCGACGGCGGCGACGAGGCGCGAGAGCGTGCCGCGCTGGGCGACGTGCGCGTCGATCGCCACGTCGACGAGGCCGATGCCCGCCTCGACCTCGAACTCGACGCCCGGCTCGCCCGGGTCTTCCGGCGAGACCAGCACGCCGTCGATGCGCGAGCCGCCGCCGAGCGAGCCCTCGGCCGCCACCATCGCGCCGGCCGAGACGCCGAGGTACGGCACCCCGCCGGCGACCTGTCGGCGCAGCTCGCCGAAGATCGGCTCGAGGCCGGCGCGCACCTGTTCGACGATGCCGCCGCCCACGACGAGGCCGTCGACGTCGGCGATCGAGCTCTGGGCGATCGGCTGCCCGCCGCGCGAGGTCGTGACGACCGCGTCGAACCCGCCGGCCGCGGCGATGGCCCCGACCAGCTGCTCGGCGCGCGCGGGCCCGTCGGGGTGGATGGAGATGACGGCCACGCGTGGACGCTCGCGGCCCGCGGCACGCCCCCGGGCCGACGCCTCGGCGACGAACGGCGCGTACAGCGGGGCATCCGCCGCCGTCAGCGCCCCGCCCCCGACGAGGTGGACGCTCACGCCTCGACCTTCACGGGCGGCAGGGCCGACCAGGGGAAGACGATCCAGTCATCGGTGTCGCGGTAGCTGTAGTCGGGCACGTGCACCGTGCGCGACTTGGTGTACAGCGTGGCGGTGCGCACCTCGGCGCCGACCTCGGTGAGCAGCTCGAGCACCTTCAGCAGGGTGCGGCCGGAGTCGGAGACGTCGTCGACGAGCAGCACCTTGAGCCCCGCCAGCGCGGGCGCGTCGAGCATCGGGGGGTGCACGATCGGCTCGGGCAGCACCTTCTCGATGTCGGTGTAGAACTCGACGTTGATGGAGCCGCACTGCTTGGTGCCGAGGGCGTACGAGATCGCGCCCGCGAGCAGCAGCCCGCCGCGGGCGATCGCGATCACGACGTCGGGCTTGAAGCCCGAGCCGAGCACGTCGGCCGCGAGGCCGCGCGCCGCCTCGCCGAACTGGTCCCAACCGAGGATCTCGCGCCGCACCTCGGCTTCGCCGAGGCCCGCGTCATTCGCATCGAACGTCATCTGGAGATCGTAACGGGCCGGGGGCCGTCACCGCGCGGGCGCCCGCCCGTCGGCATCGCCGCCGTCGCGGCCGCCGGCGGCGGCGTCGTCGGCGTCGCGCCCGGGGAGATCGCCTGCGACCGGGTCGGCGGCGCCGAGGCCGAGGCCCTGCTGCAGCTCGTCGTCGATCTCGGAGTCGGTGTCCAGCGGCGCGAGGTCGAGCGCCGGCTGCACGGCCACGTGCGGCTCGTCGGGCCGCTCGGCCTCGTGCCGCATGCGACCGAGGCGGTCGTTGAAGAGCGAGACCACGGTGGCGGATGCCGTGCCGACGATCGCGATGCCGCCGATCATGAGCAGCACGCCGTAGCACCGCCCGAGCCCGGTCACCGGGTAGGTGTCGCCGTAGCCGACGGTGGCGATCGTCACGCAGGCCCACCAGATCGCGTCGCCGAAGTTCGTGATGTTCGCCCCGGGTGCGTCGCGCTCGACGTGATAGGTCGCCATCGCGATGAAGAACACGAAGACGACCGCATAGGCGAGCGCCGACACCACGACCCTCGCGCGGAACGCCTCGCCGCTGTGCCCGCGGAAGAAGCTCACGCGATGCAGCAGGTTCACGACGCGCAGGGCGCGGAACACCGGCAGCAGCACCGAGAGCACGTCGAGCGGCCGCGTGAACACGAAGCGCACCCGGCGGCCCTTCGGGGTCAGGCCGATGCGCACCAGGAAGTCGAGCAGGAACGCCGCCCAGGTCGCGATGAGCAGGATCGACAGCAGGACGTTCACCCACTGCGGCGTGCGATCGTCGAGCACGAGGAAGGCGTAGGCGACGAGGAAGACGATGCCGAGCACCGCGAGGGGCGTCGAGGTGCGCGCCTCCCAGCGGTCGCGCCGCTCGGTCGAGCCCTTCGCCGGCGCGGCCGCCGGCTCCGCGGTCGTCACGGCGCCACCGGTCCGCGCACCTGGAGCGGGCCGCGGGTGAGGCGATGGGGCGCCGCCTGCGCGACGGGTTTGACCACGATGAGGTCGAGGTCGACGTGGCGGGGCTTCGCGATCGCATCGGCGATGACGGCGGCGATGTCCTCGGCGACGAGCGGCTCGGGCACGTCGGCGTACACCGCGTCGGCCTTGTCGCGGTCGCCGCCGTACCGCACGAGCGAGAACTCCTCGGTCCGCACCATGCCGGGTGCGACCTCGATCACCCGCAGCGGCTCGCCGTTGAGCTCGAGCCGCAGCACCTCGGTCACCGCGTGCGCGGCGAACTTCGCCGCGTTGTACCCGCCCCCGCCCGCGTAGGCCACGTGCCCGGCGATGGACGTGACGTTGACGACGTCGGCGACGCCGCGCTCGCCGGCTCCCCGGCGCAGCAGCGGCAGGAGGGCGCTCGTCACCCGCTTCAGGCCGAGCACGTTGACCTCGAACATCCAGCGCCAGTCGTCGGGGTCGGATGCCTCGACGGAGTCGACCCCCTTCGCCCCGCCCGCGTTGTTGACGAGCGCGTGGATCGGCCCGCCGGCCGCGACGGCCGCGGCGAGCGCGTCGACCTCCTCCTGCTTCGTGACGTCGGCCACGACGATCTCGGCGCCCGTCTCCTCGGCGAGCGCGCGCAGGCGATCCGCCCGGCGAGCCACGCCGATCACCTGCCAGCCGGCCGCGCGCAGCGCTCGAACCGTCGCCTGCCCGATGCCGGAGCTCGCCCCCGTGACCACTGCTCGCAACGCACTCATGCGCCTATTCTGCCGTTTGCGCGAGAATGGACGTGATGCGCACCACCACCGGCTCTCCGACGACGAAGAAGCGGGTGCCCCTCTGGGACAACGCGCGATGGATCGCGATGGTGCTCGTCGTGGTCGGCCACGGCATCCTCCCGCTCATCGGCGAGTCGAACACGGCGTACAGCGTCTACCTGTTCATCTACTCGTTCCACGTCGCCGTGTTCGTGACGGTCTCGGGCTACTTCGCGAAGTCGGGCCCGCCCACCTCGCGCTCGCTGCGCCAGGTGCTCACCGACATCGTGCTGCCCTACCTCATCTTCGAGACGATCTGGACGGTGCTGCGGCTCGTGCTCGGCAGCGGCGTCCCGCTCGACTACAGCACCCCCTCGTGGACGCTCTGGTTCCTCATCGCCCTCGCCGTGTGGCGCATCGTGCTGCCCTACCTCGTCATGCTGCGCTGGCCGCTCGCGATCGCGATCGCGATCTCGATCGTCGCCGGGTACTCCGAGACGATCGACTCGACGCTCGCGCTCAGCCGCACCTTCGGCATGCTCCCGTTCTTCGTCTTCGGCTGGAAGCTGCGGCAGTGGCAGATCACCGGCCGCTGGCTGGCGCTGCCGGCGCGCATCGCCTGGCGCTGGCGGGCGGGTGCGATCGCCCTCTTCGCCGCGGTGCTCGTCGTGATGCCCGCCGCGATCGAGACGTGGCGCGACGTCAAGCTGCGCCGCTTCCTGCTCTACGACGAGTCCTACCCCTCGCTCGGCTACGAGGAGCCGTGGTCGGGGGCGATCCGCCTCGTGCTGCTGCTCGCGGCGATGGTGCTCGCCGTCGCGTTCCTCGTGCTGATGCCGCGCGGCTCGCACTGGTTCACCGCGTTCGGCGGGGCGACCATGTACATCTACCTGCTGCACAGCTTCGCCCTCTACCCGTTCCGCGAGTCGGGGGTGCTCGACGGACCGCAGCCGTTCTGGGTGCTGCCGGCGATGGTCGCGTTCTGCGTCGGGGTGTCCGTCGTGCTGTCGCTGAAGCCCGTGCGCCGCATCTTCCGACCACTCGTCGAGCCGAAGGCGAGGTGGCTGTTCCGCCCGGAGCCGTCGACGGCGACCGGCACCATCGTGCTGCCGCCGGATCCGCGCTGATCAGCGGTTACGTCGTGTTTCGGCGGCCGTTGCCCGGTCGTCGGGCCCCGCCTAGCGTGGTGGGACGGCCGGAGCATCCGAGCCGGCCGACACGAAGGAGAGCCCGAATGACCAACGCCGCCGATTGGCGCTTCGAGACCAAGCAGGTGCACGCAGGCGCCGCTCCCGACCCCGTCACCAAGGCCCGGGCGACGCCGATCTACCAGACCACCTCCTACGTGTTCGACAACGCCGAGCACGCCCAGAACCTCTTCGCGCTCGCCGAGTTCGGCAACATCTACACCCGGATCCAGAACCCCACGCAGGACGTGCTCGAGCAGCGCCTCGCCGCCCTCGAGGGCGGCACCGCGGCGCTCGTGCTCTCGAGCGGACAGGCGGCGTCGACCTTCGCGGTCCTGAACATCGCCGAGGCCGGCGACCACATCGTCTCGTCGAGCTCGATCTACGGCGGCACCTACAACCTCTTCAAGTACACGCTCGCGAAGCTCGGCATCGAGGTGACCTTCGTCGAGAACCAGGACGACCTCGACGAGTGGCGCCGCGCGATCCGCCCGAACACGAAGCTGCTCTTCGCCGAGACCATCGGCAACCCGAAGATCAACGTGCTCGACATCCGCGGCGTCTCCGAGGTCGCCCACGAGGGCGGCGTGCCGCTCATCGTCGACAACACCATCGCGACGCCGTACCTGATCCGCCCGTTCGAGCACGGCGCCGACATCGTGATCCACTCGGTCACGAAGTTCCTCGGCGGCCACGGCACCACCATCGGCGGCGTCATCATCGACGGCGGCCGCTTCGAGTGGTCGAAGAACGTCGAGAAGTTCCCGGGCCTCACCGAGCCCGACCCGTCGTACCACGGCGCCAGCTACACGACCGCCGTCGGCGACGGCCTCGCCTACATCATCAAGGCACGCGTGCAGCTGCTGCGCGACCTCGGCTCGGCCATCGCACCGCAGAGCGCGTGGAACCTGCTGCAGGGCGTCGAGACGCTGTCGCTGCGCATCGAGCGGCACGTGCAGAACGCGCAGGAGATCGCCGAGTGGCTCGACGACCACCCCGACGTGGCGAGCGTGAACTACTCGGGCCTGCCCTCGAGCCCCTGGTACGCGGCGGCCAACACCTACGCCCCGAAGGGCGTCGGGGCGGTGCTCTCGTTCGAGCTCAAGGGCGGCGTCGACGCGGGTCGCGCCCTCGTCGACAGCCTCTCGCTGTTCAGCCACCTCGCGAACATCGGCGACGTGCGCTCGCTCGTCATCCACCCGGCCTCGACGACGCACTCGCAGCTCACCCCCGAGCAGCAGCTGACCGCGGGCGTGACTCCGGGCCTCGTGCGCCTCTCGGTGGGCATCGAGAACATCGACGACCTCAAGGCCGACCTCGAGGCGGGCCTCGCCGCCGCCCGCGCGGCCTCGGAGGCGCTCCGCGCGTAACCCGAGCACGCACCCCGCACCGACCGGATGCCGCAGGCCGACGCCTGCGGCATCCGTCGTTCTCCCTCACGATTCAGGAACATCACGGCATTATGCGCCGGATGCCTCGGCCGAGCGCCGGGATTCCGGGGGCCGCGTGCGGGGCTTCCTGAATTCTGCAGTCGAGAGGGCCGGCGCGGCTCGTAACAAAGGCCGCGGCGCCCCGATGCTCGGGAAGAATCGAAGCATGGACTGGCAGATGCAGGCCGACGTGGCACCGGCGAGCGTGGTGCCCGAGGCACGGGCGCACAGCCTGCTGGGCCGTGCGCCGGCGACCGGCGCCTGGCGCATCGGCGACCCGGTCGGCGACCGCCGTTTCGCCCGCATCGGCCGGCTGCCGCTCGAGTCGGGCGCGTCCCTGCCCGACGTCGTCATCGCCTACGAGACCTGGGGCGAGCTCTCGCCGGCCCGCGACAACGCCGTGCTCGTGCTGCACGCCCTCACGGGCGACAGCCACGTGCTGGGGCCGGCCGGCCCGGGGCATCCGAGCGCCGGGTGGTGGCCGGGCGTGGTCGGGCCGGGCCGGGCGATCGACACCGATCGCTGGTTCGTGGTCGCACCCAACGTGCTCGGCGGATGCCAGGGCTCGACGGGGCCCGCATCGCTCGCGCCCGACGGCGTCGAGTGGGGCGGGCGCTTCCCCTTCCTCACGATCCGCGACCAGGTGCAGGCGCAGCGCGCGCTCGCGGCCGAGCTCGGCATCGAGCGCTTCGCGGCCGTCGTCGGCGGCTCGATGGGTGCGATGCACGTGCTCGAGTGGGCGGTGGCCGCGCCCGAGGCGGTCGAGCGCATCGCCGTGCTCGCGGGCCCGCCCGCGGCGACGGCCGACCAGATCGCGCTCAACTCGGTGCAGCTCGAGGCGATCCGCTCCGATCCGGCCTTCGAGGGCGGCGCCTACTACGACGCGGTCGACGGCGAGGGGCCGACGCGCGGCCTCGCGCTCGCCCGGCGGATGGCGATGCTCAACTACCGCACCGCCGCCGAGCTCAACGACCGCTTCGCCCGAAGCTGGCAGTCGAGCATCGACCCGCTGGGCGGTGGCGGCCGCTTCGCGGTCGAGTCCTACCTCGACTTCCACGGCAACAAGTTCACGCGGCGCTTCGACGCGAACAGCTACCTGGTGCTCACCGAGGCGATGAACTCGCACGACCTGGGGCGCGGTCGCGGCGGCGTGCCGGCCGCACTCGCCCGCATCGAGGCGCGAAGCCTCGTCCTCGGCATCGACTCCGACCGCTACTTCCCGCTCGACGGCCAGCGCGAGATCGCCGCGGGCCTGCGGGGCAGCGTGCACGGGCCCGAACCGGTCGTGCTGCACTCGGAGTACGGGCACGACGCCTTCCTCATCGAGGACGCGGAGGTCGGGGCCGCGATCGCGGCACTGCTCGCCGCGTGAGCGTCGCTCGTCCGCTTCGGCAGCGGCGAGCGGGCCGCCTGGGCTATCGTGGCGTCAGACGGCACCCGTTCGGGTGCCCCGTTCGGCTGAGGTAGATCGTGCACCGCATCCACACCGAGCGCGACCGGCTGCTGGGCCGCCTCGCGCGGCTCACGGGCGTCGTCGGCTGCGCGGCCGCCGCCCTGTGCCTCCTCGTGCCCGACTCCACGAGCTTCGTGGTGCGGCCGATCGCGATCGCGCTGCTCCTGTTCGCCGGTGTCGCGCTGGTGCTGCACACCGAGCGCGGCGGCATCCGCACCGGACTCGGCGCCTACGCGGCCGGGCTCGCGGTGATCCTGCTCATCGGCTTCGACTCCCCCGGCGTCGCGGGAGCGACCGCGATCTCCATCACGGCCGGCGTGGCGACCGCCTCGCTCGCGCTCACGCTCGTCCCGCGCCCGCAGGGGCCGCTCATCGTCGCGAGCCTCGCCGCGGCCGTCGTCGTGGCGGTGTGGCTGGGCGCAACGGCCGGCGGGGCGCCGCTCGCCCCGATCATGGCGGCGATCGCGGGCTGGAGCGCGTGCGCCGTCCTGGCCGTCTGGACGAGCCAGGCGATCGACCGGGCCGCCGAGCGCGTCGTCGAGGTGGGCCGCGCCCACGAGGCCGAGCGGCTCGCGAGCGAGGCGGAGTCGCAGCAGCGGCAGGACGCGCGGCTGCTGCACGACACCGTGCTCGCGACCCTCAGCCTCCTCGCGCACTCGGGCGTGGGCGTCGGCCAGGCCGCCCTGCGCGACCAGGCGCGCGACGACGCGCGCCTGCTGCGCCAGCTCCGCCTGGGCGTCCCGCTCGACGTCGGCGCGCACTCGATGTACGCGCCCGAGGCCGACGACGAGCTCGGCACGACGTTCGAGTCGGTCAGGCAGCGCTTCGCCCGCATGGGGCTCGACGTCAACTGGCACGGCGCCGGCCAGCTGCTGCTCCCCCGCGACAGCCTCGACGCCCTGCTCGGCGCGCTCGGCGAGTGCCTCGAGAACGTGCGGCGGCACTCCGGCGTGAACGAGGCCGACGTCACCGTCACCGACGACGAGCGCGCGGTGCGCGCGATGATCACCGACGCCGGCGCCGGCTTCGAGCCCGAGGCGGTGGACCCCGCCCGCCTCGGCTTCGCCGAGTCGGTGGTCGGGCGCCTGCACGCCGTCGGCGGGCGCGCCCGGGTCTTCTCGTCGCCGGGCGCCGGCACGACCGTCATGCTCGAGGTGCCGAAGCCGTGAGCCTGCTGCAGAACACCATCGAGCGCTCGTTCCGGCGCCCCGCCCGCTCGGCGCGGGCGGCCGTCGACATGCGCGAACGGCACGGCGGCCGCCGCATGTCGGCGGGCATCACGATCGCCGCGGCGGTGCTCGTACTCGCGCAGCTGCTGCACCTCGTGAGCTTCGCCGCGGTGTTCCCCGCCGGCCGCGACCCGTGGCCCGCGTGGATCGCGCTCGCGGTCGTCCTCGCCGGGGGCGTGGTGTCGCGGCTGTTCACGCCCCGCATGCCCGTGTGGGTGTACCTGGCCCTGTTCACCGCCCTCGCGGTGCCCGTCGGCCTCGACGTCGTGGCGACCTGGGGCCTGCTGCACCTCGGCATCACCCCGACGGCGGCGCCCGCCGCGGCCATCGTGCTCATGCCCGTGACCACGCTGCGCGGCCGGCGCGCGCCGGTCGCGGTCGCCGCGGCGATCGGCGGCCTCATCGCCCTCCTCTCGCTCGCCCAGCTGCCGGGCGCCGGCCCCAACGTCGTCGAAGGCCTCGCGATCGCGGTCTGGGCGGTGCTGCCGGTCGTGCTGTCGGCCATCGCCGCCGACGGCTTCCGGCGCCTGGTCGGCCGCGAGCTCGACCTCTCCCTCGTGCAGAGCACGGTCGCGACCCCGCGCAGCGCGGTCGGCATGCGCGCGTCGGAGGAGCTCGCCCGCC
>JBDIAF010000033.1:0-9759 GCA_039812245.1 Agromyces sp.
GGCAGGCAGAAGAGCGCGAAGACGCCGGCGAGCACGATGTCGGTGATCAGCCGCCCGCGACTCAGGGTGGAGGTGCGCATCGAACCACCGTACGTCGCCTCTGGCATCCGCCCGCCCGTCTCTCGCGCGAATCATCCTCGCGGATGATCGCGGCCGAACTCCGGAGATCGAGACCGACTCCGGGTCGCATCCGCCTCAGAAGCCCAGCCGGCCGAGCTGCTTCGGGTCGCGCTGCCAGTCCTTCGCGACCTTCACGTGCAGGGCGAGGAACACCTTGCGGCCGAGCAGCCGCTCGATCTCGCCGCGGGCGCGGGCGCCGACCTCCTTCAGGCGGGCGCCGCCCTTGCCGATGATGATGCCCTTCTGGCTGTCGCGCTCGACGAAGAGGTTCGCGTACACCTCGATCAGGTCCTTGTCGTCGCGCTCGATCATGTCGTCGACCGTGACCGCGATCGAGTGCGGCAGCTCGTCGGAGACCCCCTCGAGCGCGGCCTCGCGGACGAACTCGGCGATCCGCTCGGTGACGTCCTCGTCGGTGAGCGTCTCCTCGGGGTACAGCGGGTGCGAGGCCTCGGGCATGAGCGCCAGCAGCTCGTCGACGAGCACCTCGAGCTGCTCGCCCCTCGGCGCCGAGACCGGCACGATCGCGGCCCAGTCGCGCAGCTGCGACACGGCGAGCAGCTGCTCGGCGACCTTCGCCTTCGAGGTGGCATCGGTCTTCGTGACGATCGCCACCTTCTTCGCGTTGGGGTACTGCTCGAGCTGCTCGTTGATGAAGCGGTCGCCCGGGCCGATCGGCTCGTTCGCCGGCACGCAGAACGCGATCGCGTCGACATCGCCCAGCGTGGTCTGCACGAGCGTGTTCAGCCGCTCGCCCAGCAGCGTGCGCGGGCGGTGCAGGCCGGGCGTGTCCACGAGGATGAGCTGCCCGTGCGACCGGTGCACGATGCCGCGGATCGCGCGGCGCGTCGTCTGCGGCTTGGAGCTCGTGATGGCGACCTTCTCGCCGACGAGCGCGTTCGTGAGGGTCGACTTCCCGACGTTCGGTCGACCGACGAAGGAGACGAAGCCGGCTCGGTAGTCAGTCACGGTGGTGCTCCTCTTCTCGGTGGTCGGATGCCTCGCGGGTCTGCGCCTCGCGGGTCTGCGGCTCGCGCCCGAACGCCGCCCGCGCATCGAGCAGCGCCTGATCGGCGGCGACGAGCACCGTCACGATCCGCCGCCTCCGGCCCTCGACGCGTTCGGCCTCGAGCTCGAGACCGCTCGCTGCCGCGCGGTCGCCCGGCTGCGGCAGCCGGCCGAGCGCCTTGGCGAGCAGGCCCCCGACGGTGTCGACGTCCTCGTCCTCGAGCTCCAGCCCGAACAGCTCCCCCAGCTCGTCGACTGCGAGCCGGGCGTTCACCCGGTACCGGCCGCCGTCGAGCGCCTCGACCTCGGGCGCCTCGCGGTCGTACTCGTCGGAGATGTCGCCGACGAGCTCCTCGATGAGGTCCTCGAGGGTGGCGAGCCCGGCGATGCCGCCGTACTCGTCGACGACCATCGCGAGGTGGTTCGACGTGGTCTGCATCTGGCGCAGCAGCGCGTCGGCCTTCATCGAGTCGGGCACGAACACGGCCGGTCGCGACAGCTCGCCGACCGTCAGGCCGTCGGCGTCGAGCGGCCGCTCGAATCCCAGTCGCGCGAGGTCGCGCAGGTACAGGATGCCGGTCACGTCGTCGGCGTCCTGCCCGATCACCGGGATGCGCGAGAAGCCCGCCTTCAGGAACACGCTCATCGCCTGCCCGAGGTGTGCGGTCGCATCGATCGTCACCATGTCGGTGCGCGGAACCATGACCTCGCGCACCACCGTGTCGTTGAACTCGAAGATCGAGTGGATGAGCTCGCGGTCGCCCTCCTCGAGCACGTCGAGCTCGGTCGCCTCGTCGACCATGCTGAGCAGCTGCTCCTCGCTGGCCACGCCCGCGAAGCGGATGCGCCCGGGGGTGACCCGGTTGCCGAGCGAGACGAGCGCGCCGGCGACGGGGCCGAGCAGCACCCGCACGAAGTGCACGAGCGGGGCGCTGAGGCGCAGCACCACCTCGGCGTTCGCCCGGCCGACGCTGCGCGGACTCGCCCCGACGAGCACGAACGAAACGCCCGTCATGATGAGCGCCGACCACAGCAGCACGAACCACGGGTTGTCGATGAGGTGGGCGAACGCGAGCGTCACGAGCACGGCCGCCGTCGTCTCGGCGAGGATGCGCATGAAGTTGACCGCATTGACGTGCGCACCCGTGTCGTCGGCGATGGCGAAGAGCGAGCGCTTCGCCCGGGCACGCTCGGCGATCTCGACGAGGTCGGCGCGCGAGAGCACGCCGATGGCGGAGTCGACGGCCGCCATGAGGCCGCCGAACGCGACGAGGGCGAAGGCCGCGATGAGGAAGAGCCAGGGCAGCATCGCTAGCGGCGGCGCTCCTGCATCGCGAAGCCGACGAGGATGTCGCGCTGGATGCCGAACATCTCCTTCTCCTCGGCGGGCTCGGCGTGGTCGAAGCCGAGCAGATGCAGGATGCCGTGCGTCGTGAGCAGCAGCAGCTCGTCGAGCAGGGTGTGGCCGGCGGTCTTCGCCTGCGACTCGGCCACCTGCGGGCAGAGCACCACGTCGCCGAGCAGCCCGGGCGGGGCCGGCTGGTCCTCGGTGCCGGGGCGCAGCTCGTCCATGGGGAAGCTCAGCACGTCGGTCGGGCCGGGCTCGTCCATCCACTGCACGTGCAGCTGCTCCATGGCGCCCTCGTCGACGAGCACGATGGCGAGCTCGGCGTCGGCGTGCACGTGCATCGCGTCGAGGGCGTAGACGGCGAGCCGCTGGATCGCGGCCTCGTCGACCTCGATCGCGGACTCGTTGTTGATCTCGATGCTCATGCTGGGCTCACGTGGCCTTTCTCGGCAGGTGGTCTCTCGGGCCGGGCGCGCCGGGGCGGCCGCGCCGCTCTGCGCGGTTCGCGAACTCGCGGGCCTCGGCCCGTTCGAAGCGCTGGGCCTGCTGGCGCTGGTCGTACTCCGTGTAGGCGTCGACGATGCGGCCGACGAGCGTGTGCCGCACGACGTCGTCGCTCGTGAGCCGCGAGAAGGAGATGTCGTCGATGCCGTCGAGGATGCGGGTGACGATGCGGAGGCCCGACGCCCCGCCCGGCAGGTCGATCTGCGTGATGTCGCCCGTCACGACCATCTTCGAGCCGAAGCCGAGGCGGGTGAGGAACATCTTCATCTGCTCGGGCGTCGTGTTCTGCGCCTCGTCGAGCACGACGAAGGAGTCGTTGAGCGTGCGGCCGCGCATGTACGCCAGCGGCGCGACCTCGACCGTGCCGCTCGCGAGCAGCTTCGGCACGAGCTCGGGATCCATCATCTCGTTCAGCGCGTCGTAGAGGGGGCGCAGGTACGGGTCGATCTTGTCGGTCAGCGTGCCGGGCAGGAACCCCAGCCGTTCGCCGGCCTCGACCGCCGGGCGGGTGAGGATGATGCGGCTGACCTCCTTGCGCTGCAGCGCCTGCACGGCCTTGGCCATGGCGAGGTAGGTCTTGCCCGTGCCCGCGGGGCCGATGCCGAAGACGATCGTGTGCTCGTCGATCGCGTCGACGTAGGCGCGCTGGCCCTCGGTCTTCGGGCGGATCTGCTTGCCGCGGCTCGAGACGATGACCTGGCCGAGCAGCTCGGAGGGGCGGGCATCCGGATCGGCGTCGAGGATGCGCGCGGAGCTCGAGACCTCGGCGGTCGACGGGTCGGTGCCCCGCCGCACGAGCTCGAGCAGCTCCTCGACGAGCCGGCGCACGCGCAGCCGTTCGTCGGCCTCGCCGCGGATCGAGATCTCGTTGCCGCGCACGTGCACGGCCACTCCCGGGTACTCCCGCTGGATCTGCGCGAGCAGCCGATCCTGCGGGCCGAGCAGGCGGACCATCTCTATGCCGTCGATGCGCAGTCGCTCCTCGTCGGGCCGCGCAGCCGCCTCGTCGTCGCGGCGCCCGTCGGCGCCCGGTTCCATGATCGGATCAGCCGGCAAGCGTGCCCTCCTCGAGGCCCCCCGCGAGCACGTGCGCATGCACGTGGAAGACGGTCTGACCGGCGCTCGCGCCGGTGTTGAAGATCAGTCGGAACTCGCCGTCGGCGAGCTCGGCGGCGACGTCGTTCGCGACGGCGACGAGTTCGGCGAGCAGACCCGGGTCGCCGGCGGCGAGGCCGACGACGTCGCGGTACTCCCCCGCCTTGGGCGTGACGACGACGTGCACGGGCGCCTGCGGCGCGATGTCGTGGAAGGCGATGACGCGATCGGTCTCCGCGACGATGCGCGCGGGGATCTCCCGAGCGGCGATGCGCTCGAAGACGGTCGGTTCCAGGGCCTCGTCGGTCATGCCCCCATCGTAGCGAGGGATGCCCCGGGCCGAGCCCCCGTTCACGGGCCCCCGCGGCGGTCGGCTCACCAGCGGCCGAGCCGGGCGCTCAGGACGGCGACCCCGGCCGGGCCGGCGGTCGAGGTCCGCAGCACCCCTGGGCCGAGCCGCACGAGCTCCGCCCCGGCCGCCTCGAGCCGCTCGAGCTCCTCGGGGGCGATGCCGCCCTCCGGCCCGACGACGAGCGCGAGGTCGCGCCGGTCGAGCTCGAGCTCGGCCAGCCCGCGGCGGGCGGTGGGCTCGAGCACGAGCACCCGCACGCCGGCGAGCAGCGCCGGGAGCGCTGCGGTCTGCGTCGCCGCCTCCACGAGGGGCACGCGCGAGCGGATCGACTGCTTGCTCGCCTCGCGGGCGATCGCGGCCCAGCGGGCTCGGCCCTTCTCGGCCTTCTGGCCCTGCCAGCGCGAGACCGAGCGTGCGGCCGACCAGGGCACGATGCGGTCGACGCCGAGCTCGGTCGCGGCCTGGACCGCGAGCTCGTCGCGGTCGCCCTTCGCAAGGGCCTGCACGAGCACGAGCGCGGGCGCGGGCTCCTCCTCGCGCGCGACCTCGTCGACCTCGATCGAGAGCATCCCGGGCGCGGCGTCGACGACGGGGCCGCGCACGATCGTGCCGCGACCGTCGCCGATCGAGATGCGCTCGCCGACCCGCACGCGCGCGACCTGCACGGCGTGCCGGGCCTCGTCGCCGGAGAGGCCGACGACGGCGCCCGGCTCGGCCGCGTCGAGCTCGGCCTGCTCGTCGAGGTAGAGGCTCGCCATGCTCAGCCCAGGAACCGGTCGCGGAGCTTGGCGAACAGCCCCTGCTGGAAGTGACTGAGCGAAGGGTCCTTCTGCTTGTGCGAGCTCGCGAACTTCTCGATGAGCTCGCGCTCCTTGCCCGAGAGCTTCGTCGGCGTGATGACGTGCACGCCGATGCGGAGGTCGCCGCGACCGTTGCCGCGCAGCTTCGTGATGCCGCGGTCCTTCACGGTCAGCACCTCGCCCGACTGCAGGCCGGGCTTCAGCTCGACCTCGATGTCGCCGTCGAGCGCCTGCACGTTCGCGGTCGCGCCGAGGATCGCGTCGCTCATGGCGACCTCGAGCGTGCACAGCAGGTCGTCGCCGTCGCGGCTGAAGACGTCGTGGGTCTTCACCTTGATCTCGAGGTAGAGGTCTCCGTTGGGGCCGCCGGCGGGGCCGGCCTCGCCCGAGCCGGGCATCTGCAGGCGGACGCCGGTGTCGACGCCGGCGGGGATGTCGACGGGCACGGTGCGCCGTGCCCGCACGCGTCCCTGCCCCTGGCAGGTCACGCACGGGGTGGCGATCACGGTGCCGTAGCCGCGGCACGAGCCGCACGGGCTCGAGGTCATGACGTTGCCGAGCAGCGACCGCACGGTGCGCTGGATCTGGCCGGTGCCGTGGCAGATGTCGCAGGTGACGGGAGAGGTGCCGGGCGCGCAGCAGCTGCCCTGGCAGGTCTCGCAGAGCACGGCCGTGTCGACCTCGAGGTCGCGATGGGTCCCGAAGACCACCTCGTCGAGGCCGACCTCGACGCGGATCAGTGCGTCCTGTCCGCGCTCGCGTCGCGACCGCGGTCCGCGGCTCTGCTGACCGGCGCCGAAGAAGGTCTCGAAGATGTCGCCGAAGCCTCCGAACCCTCCTGCGCCCGCACCGAAGCCTCCCTGGCCGCCGAGGTCGTACTGCTGACGCTGCTGCGGGTCGGACAGCACGTCGTAGGCGTGGGTCACCTCCTTGAAGCGCTCGGACGCCTCGGCGCCCGGGTTCACGTCGGGGTGCAGCTCGCGGGCGAGGCGGCGGTACGCCTTCTTGATCTCGTCGGGGGTGGCGTCGCGCGAGACGCCGAGGACCTCGTAGTGGTCGGCCACGGAGGGCGGTTCCTTTCGATGGGTGCCGGGCTCCGCCGGCGGTCTGCGAGGCGACGAGTGCCGCCCTGGTCGAGGTCGGCGGGCTAGTGCTCGCCGAGGGTGCGGGAGAGGTATCGGGCGACGGCCCGCACCGCCGCCATGCTCGTGGTGTAGTCCATGCGCGTCGGGCCGACGACGCCGAGCCGCGAGACGTCGCGACCCGCGATCGCGAAGGGGCTGGTGACGACCGAGGTCTCGGCGAGCCCGAACGGCGCGTTCTCGCGCCCGATCGAGACGGAGACGCCGTGCTGGTCGGCCGCCATCTCGCCGAACAGCTTCAGCAGCACGACCTGCTCCTCGATGGCCTCGATGACGCCGAGGATCGAGCCGGCGAAGTCCTGCTCGGTGCGCACCAGGTTCGCCGCGCCGGCCACGACGAGGCGATCGCCGCGCTGCACCCTGGCCTGCTCGGCGAGGGTCGTGGCGAGCGTGTGCAGCAGTTGCGCGTGCCGGGGGTCGGCGGAGTCGAGCTCGCCGGAGAGCGCGGTTGCTGCCTCGGCCAGGGTCCGACCGGCCGCGACCTCGTTCAACCGGCCGCGCAGGCGCGCCAGCGTCTCCTCGTCGACGCCGACGGCGAGCTCGGCGAGCCGCTGCTCGACCTGCCCCGAATCGGTGATGAGGATGCACAGCACGCGTTCTGGCGCGAGTGCCACGAGCTCGACGTGACGGACCCGCGAGGTCGAGAAGCTCGGGTACTGCACCGCCGCGAGCTGCCCGGTGAGCTGGGCGATCAGGCGCACCGTGCGGGCGAGCAGCTCGTCGAGGTCGCTCGACTCGCCGAGGAACGTCTCGATCGCGTGCCGCTGCGCACTGCTCAGCGGGCGCACCTCGCTCAGCTGGTCGACGAAGACCCGGTACCCCTTGTCGGTGGGGATCCGCCCCGACGAGGTGTGCGGGGCCGCGATCAGCTCCTCCTCCTCGAGGAGGGCCATGTCGTTGCGGATGGTCGCCGCGGACACGCCGAAGGCGTGACGCTCGACGATCGTCTTCGAGCCGACCGGCTCGCGCGAAGCGACGTAGTCCTGCACGATGGCGCGCAGCACCGCCAGCCCTCGCTCTGAGACCATCGGCCCTCGCCTCCGCTCGCTTGGCACTCGGATACGTCGAGTGCCAATCCTATCGCGACATCCTGCGCCATCGGCATTGCCAGCACCCGCGCGCCGGCGCTACGGTGTTCGCAGTCCGCGAGACATCCCTCGAATGCGATCCCGTGATCGCAGGAATCGCGGCCCTTCCCCGAGCCCCGAAAGGCCATTCGATGACCGACCCGACCGCTCCGACTCCCGACCCGAACCAGCCGCCGCAGCAGGGCGTTCCGCCGCAGCAGCCCGTTCCGCCGCAGCCGGCGCCCGCCGCGCCGCTCTCGCAGTCCGAGGACATCCAATGGGCCTCGTTCGCCCACCTCGGCGGCATCATCGGGTTCCTCCCCTCGCTCATCATCTGGCTCGTCTTCAAGGACCGCGGCCAGTTCACCAACGTCGAGGCGAAGGAGGCGCTGAACTTCCAGATCACGATGCTGATCGGGTACGTGATCGGTGCGATCCTGTCGATCATCCTGATCGGTGCGATCATCTCGCTCGCCGTCTGGGTGATCTCGATCGTCTTCTCGATCATCGCCTTCCTGCGCGTGAAGGACGGCAACCACTACCGCTACCCCTTCGCGATCCGCCTGATCAAGTAGCACCAGCGCAGCGACCGCGCACGACGGCGCGCCGCACGGGTCTTCCGCGCGGCGCGCCGTTTCTGCCACCATGGGGGCGACCGAACACCCCGCCGTGCAGGCGGCGACGCCAGGAGGCATCCACATGACCGACGTCCCCACGCCCCCGACCCCGCCGACTCCCCCGCCGCCGGGGCCGCCCACTCCGCCGCCGCCCGGCCCGCCGGCGCCGCCGCCCGGCAACCCCTACCAGCAGCCGCAGCCGCTGAGCCCGGCCGATGAGAAGCTCTGGGCGATGCTCGTGCACATCGGCGGCATCTTCTTCGGCTTCATCCCGGCCCTCATCGGCTACCTGGTGCTGAAGGACAAGGGCCCGTTCGTGCGCGCGCACACCGCGACCGCGCTGAACTTCCAGATCACGATGACGATCGCGGCGATCGTCGGAAGCATCCTGATCTTCATCATCATCGGCATCTTCATCGTCATCGCCGTTGCCGTCGTGGTGGTCGTGTTCAGCATCATCGCCGCCGTCAAGGCGAACCAGGGCCAGCCCTACACCTACCCGATGAGCATCAAGTTCGTCAGCTGACGTCGACGCGTTCGACGTGGAATCGCCCGCATCCGGGAGGATGCGGGCGATTCGTCGTCCGGGGCGTCACTCGAGCAGGCGCCGCACCACGGCGTCGGCGAGCAGGCGCCCGCGCCGCGTGAGCACGAGCCGCCCCGCGAGCGCGGCTCTCGCCTCGACGAGCGCGTCGGCGATGCGCTCGGCGACCGCGTGCCGGCCGGCCGCGTCCAGCGAGGCGATCTCGACCCCGTCGCGGATGCGGGTGGCGAGCAGCACCCGCTCGGTCTCGCGGGTCGGCTCGTCGAGCGTCTCGCGGCCGATGGCGGGCGAGACCCCCGCGGCGATGCGCTCGGCATAGGCGGCCGGGTGCTTCGCGTTCCACCAGCGCACGCCGCCGACGTGGCTGTGCGCGCCGGGTCCGACGCCCCACCAGTCGTCGCCGCGCCAGTAGCCGAGGTTGTGCCGCGAACGATGCGCGTCGCCGCGAGCCCAGTTGCTCACCTCGTACCACTCGTAGCCGGCCGCGGCGAGGCGCTCGTCGGCGAGCTCGTACATGTCGGCTGCGAGGTCGTCGTCCGGCGCCGCGAGCTCGCCACGGCGGATCTGCCGCGCGAGCTTCGTGCCGTCCTCGACGATGAGGGAGTAGGCGCTCAGGTGGTCGGGTTCGGCGGCGATCGCCGCGTCGAGGCTCGCACCCCAGTCGGCGAGCGTCTCCCCCGGGGTCGCGTAGATGAGGTCGAGGCTCACGTCCAGGCCGGCCTCGCGCGCCCATTCCACGACGAGCGGGACGCGCTCGGGATCGTGGGTGCGGTCGAGCGTGGCGAGCACGCGCGGCACGGCCGACTGCATGCCGAACGAGACGCGGGTGAAGCCGCCGTCGCGCAACGCAGCCAGGTAGGCGGCGTCGACCGAGTCGGGGTTCGCTTCGGTGGTCACCTCGGCGCCCGGCGCGATGCCGAACGCCCGGGCAGCCGCGCCGAGCATGCCCACGAGATCGGCGGCGGGCAGCAGCGTCGGCGTGCCGCCGCCGAAGAAGACGGTCGCGGCCGGGCGCGGTGCGACGCCGGATGCCTCGAGCACCCGCTGCGCGAAGGCGAGCTCGCCGCGCACCTGCTCGGCGTAGTCGGCCTGCCGCACGCCGCGCAGCTCGCCCGCGGTGTAGGTGTTGAAATCGCAGTAGCCGCAGCGCACCCGGCAGAAC
>JBDIAF010000034.1:0-9236 GCA_039812245.1 Agromyces sp.
CATGCCCGTGACCACGCTGCGCGGCCGGCGCGCGCCGGTCGCGGTCGCCGCGGCGATCGGCGGGCTCATCGCCCTGCTCTCGCTCGCCCAGCTGCCGGGCGCCGGCCCCAACGTCGTCGAAGGCCTCGCGATCGCGGTCTGGGCGGTGCTGCCGGTCGTGCTGTCGGCCATCGCCGTCGACGGCTTCCGGCGCCTGGTCGGCCGCGAGCTCGACCTCTCCCTCGTGCAGAGCACGGTCGCGACCCCGCGCAGCGCGGTCGGCATGCGCGCGTCGGAGGAGCTCGCCCGCCTCGACTTCGACGCCGAGGCGCTGCTCGAGGACGTAGGCTCCGGGCGCCTGCCCATCCCGCTCCCGACCGAGTCGGCGCTGCGCGCGGGCCGGCTCGCCGCCAAGCTGCGGGTGCGCCTCATCGAGGGGCGGAGCGACACGTGGCTGCGGCACGCGGTCACCGAGTCCGCCTACCTGAGCCGCAGGGTCACCATCGACGATCCCGACGGCGTGGCCGGGCTGCTCTCGCCGGCGCAGCGCGACGGCCTGCTGCTCGGGCTGTGGCTGCTCGCGGGCGAGCGCCGGCCGCGGCACGCCTCCGGCGTCGCGGTGGTCGTGCGCGTGCGCACGGACGCGCTCGATCACGACGACAGCGTGGCCGTGCTGGCCATCGAGATCGAGGTCACCGGCGTGGCGCGGCGTCATCTTGACCCCGCGATGTGGGATGCACTCGGTAATGTCGGAGCATACGAGGTGATTTCCGGGTCGGAGTCGATCCGGATCGAGCTCGTCTGCCCGGTCGACCCGAACGCCCCGGCAGTGGCTTCGGCGCCCAGGCGCCCGAACGATGGGAAGATGAATGCCTGATCCGGCCGCTCCGATCCGTCTGGCGATCGTCGACGACCACCGCATGCTGCTCGGCGCCCTGTCCGAATGGCTTCGCGCGGCCGCCCCCGACATCGAGCTCGTCGCGGCGGTGCCGTCCTGGTCCGAGCTGCTCGCGCACCCCGAGTTCCCCGCCGACGTGGTGCTGCTCGACCTCGACCTGCGCGACAACATCCCGATCTCGGTGAAGCTCTCGATGCTGAAGTCGGCCGGCGTGCAGACCATGCTCATGAGCACCTACTCCGAGCCGGCGGTGGTGCGCGAGGCGCTCAGCGCCGGCGCCCTCGGCTACCTCGTGAAGAGCGAGCCGGTCGAGACCATCGTCGAGGCGATCCGCGCGGCGCGCCTGGGCGACAGCTACATCACGCCGGAGCTCGAGACCACGCTGGCCGACTCCGACGCCGTGCAGGCTCCCAAGCTCTCGGCGCAGGAGCGTCGCGTCATGGCGCTCTACGGGGCGGGCCAGCCGGTCAAGGCGGTCGCCTTCCAGCTCGGCATCTCCGAGGAGACGGCGAAGAGCTACCTCAAGCGCATCCGCGAGAAGTACCGGGTCGCGGGCTACGACGTCGGCACGAAGGTCGCGCTGCGCAAGCGGGCGATCGCCGACGGCATCCTGCTGCAGACCGACTGATCGGCTCGCGGATGCCCCGCTCGAGGCATCCGGCCGAGTGCACGCCCGCGGGCGCCGGCCACCGGGCTCAGCCCTCGACGGCCTCGACGGCTCCGGTCAGCCACGGGACCGCGGCGCCGCGACGGGCCCGCGAGCGGTCGACGGCGAAGCTCGCGAACGCCAGCACGAAGCCGGCTGCGGTGAGCGCGAGCCCCACCCAGATCGGCGCGAGGTAGCCGAGCCCGCCGGCGATGACGAGCCCGCCGAGCAGCGCCCCGAGGCTGTTGCCGATGTTCAGCGCCGAGTGGTTGAGCGCTGCGGCGATCGACTGGCTGTCGCGCGCGACGTCCATCAGGCGGGTCTGGATCGTGGGCGAGAGCGCCGAGGCGGTCGCGCCGACGAGCAGGGCCCCGGCGAACAGGCCGACCGGGTCGGCGGCCGTCAGCGCCATGAGCGCGAGCGAGACGGCGAGGGCGACGAACGAGAGCAGCATCGTGCGGCGCACGCTCCAGTCGGCGAGGCGGCCGCCGATGAGGTTGCCGATCGTCATGCCGAGCCCGGTCGCGACGAGCACGAACGGCACGAGCGAGGCATCCAGCCCGGTGACCTCGGTCGCGAGCGGGGCGACGTAGCTGTACATGGCGAAGAAGCCGCCGAAGCCGATCGCGCCGATGCCGATCGCGAACCAGACCTGGCCGCGGCGGAACGCGCCGAGCTCGCGCCGGACGCTCGCCGTCGCGTCGCCCGGCTGCCAGGGCACGGCCGCCGCGATGGCGACCACCGTGAGGGCGAAGATGGCGGCGACCGCGAGGTAGGCCGCCCGCCAGCCCGCGAGCTGGCCGAGCCAGGTGATGCTGGGCACGCCGACGACGTTCGCGATCGCGAGGCCCGCGAGCGCGCGCGCGACGCCGCGGCCGCGCTTGCCGGGACCCATGAGGCTCGCCGCGACGAGCGAGGCGATCCCGAAGTAGGCGCCGTGCGGCAGCGCCGCGACGAAGCGCGCGACGAGCACGAGGCCGAAGCTCGGCAGCAGCGCCGAGGCGAGCGTGCCGAGGGCGAACCACGCGACGAGCACGAGCAGCAGGCGCTTGCGCGGCCACTTCGCGGCGACCGCCGCGATCGTCGGGGCCCCGACCACGACGCCGAGCGCGTACGCCGAGATGAGCCAGCCCGCCTGGGCGTTCGCCTCGTCGGGCGAGGTCGCCGCGAGCTGCGGGAGCAGGTCGGTCGCGATGCCCGGCAGCAGGCCCATCGCGACGAACTCGGTCGCGCCGATGCCGAAGCCGCCGAGCGCGAGGGCGAGCAGGGCGAGACGAAGACGGGCCGGCGACAGCGTCGTCGGCCCGTGGGGTTCATGGGTCACGTCTCGATGATCGCATGGATCGAATCGATTCGACAAGCCGGCCGAGCCATCCTGGCCGCCCGGAGCTGCTTCACTGGTGCGATGACCTCGACTCGGCAGCCGACGTCGGCGACCGCTCCTGCTCCGCGCATCGTCGACCTGGATCGGGCGAGCGCCGCCGCCCTGGCACCCGCCCTCCTCGAGCTGCAGCGGGCCTCGTACGCGGTCGAGGCACGGCTGATCGCGGACGACCGCATCCCGCCGCTGCACGAGGGCCTCGACGCGCTGCTCGCCGCCGAGCTCTCGTGGAGCGCGTCGCTCGACGACGACGGGGCGCCCCTCGGCGCGATCGGCTACGCCGTCGAGGGCGACACCGTCGACATCGACCGGCTCATGGTGCATCCCGCCGCCCACCGGCGCGGCATCGGCCGCCGCCTGGTGCGGCATGCGCTGACGAAGGCGCCCCGCGCGATCGTGGCCACCGGTCGCGACAACCGCCCGGCACGCGAGCTCTACGAGCGCCTCGGCTTCGAGGCGCTCGACGAGGTCGAGGTCATCCCCGGGCTGTGGATCGCGCGGTACGCGCGACCGTCAGGGTAGCGGCGACGGGCCGGGGCGCCGGCAGCCGGCGGTCGCTCCCGACCCTTCGGGGCGGCTCAGCCGGGCGCGTCGATCGCCTGCTCGAGCCGCTCGACCTTCGCGTCGAGCTCGCCCGCGTACCCCGGGCGGATGTCGGCCTTCAGCACGAGCGAGACCCGCGAGCCGTAGGCGCCCACCGCCTCGGTCGCCCGCTTGACGACGTCCATGACGGTGTCCCAGTCGGGCCCCTCGATCTCGGTGAACATCGAGGTGGTGCGGTTGGGCAGGCCCGACTCGCGCACGACCTTCACGGCCGCGGCGACCGCGTCGTGGACGCTGCCGTCAGTGCGTCCGGTGCCGCTCGGCGCGACGGAGAATGCGACCAGCATGAGTGCTCCTTCGATCGTCTCCAGACTGCCACACCGCCCGCACCGCCCAGGCGAACAGCGCGACCAGCAGGCCGACCTTCGCCGTCAGCAGCAGGACGAACGCGGGGTCGGCGGCGAGCAGCCAGCCGTACCAGTAGGGGTAGATGATCTGCGTGACGAGCGCGGCCGCGCCGGCCAGCACCGCAGGCACGAGGAAGCGCGACGGCCGCAGCACGAGCCCGAGCACGACCGGCGCTGCCAGCCAGGCTGTGAACTGCGGCGAGCCGACCTTGTTGCCGAGCATGAGCACCACGACGAACGCGAGCGCGAGCGGGGCGAGCAGGCGCCCGATCGGCGCACCCCGGCGCGCGGCGCGCACCCCCACCGCGACGACCGAGGCGACGCCGACGACGAGCATCGGCGTGGTGAGCCACGCGGCCGTCTCGACCCCGGGCCCGTAGACCTGGAAGGTGAGGATGTCGCGGTCGTAGGCGATGCGCACCCCCTCGTCGCCGGCGACGATGGCCCAGAGCCACCCGACCGCGAGCGGCGCCTCGATCTGCAACCCGCGCCCCGCCTGCTCGGCGACGAAGCCGATCGTGTTCGCCCCCGCGCCGGCCAGCAGGCTCACCCCGAGGATGCCGATGCTGAGCGAGACCGCGATCGCGATCACCTCGCCGCGCCGACGCGAGGCGATCACGAGCGCCGCCACGAGCGCAGCGGGCCAGACCTTGATCCAGGCGCCGATCGTGAGCAGCACCGCCGCCACGCGCGGCCTGCCGGCCGCCCACAGCAGCCCGAGCATCGCGAACGGCACGGTCACCGCGTCGATGCGTCCGAGCGCGATCGGACCCAGCAGCAGCAGGAAGCCGAGCCACCACCACGCCGCGATGCGGCGCGGGCGGGAGAGCCTCGCGCGGCCCAGCAGCACCGCGAACGCGATGCCGTCGAGCACCGTGACGATGGCGAGCCAGCTCTGGCCGAACCAGGCGTCGCCCAGCACGAGCGACGCCGCCATCGGGGCGAACGCCAGGATCGGGTACACCCACGGGGCGTCGATGCCCATGCGCAGGTAGCCGTGCGCGGCGTTCTCGGCCCAGATGCGGTACACCCCGGTGACGTCGCCGAGCGGCAGGCCCTGCCCGTACAGGTTGAGCGCCGCGAGCGCGGCGTGCACGATCGCGAAGGCGACCCAGAGGGCGGCGCGTCCGCCGATCCACCGCCGGATGCCTCGAGCCGGCGCTCGGCTCCCGACCCCTGCTGGCATGCCCCGAGCCTAGCGGCGCACGGCACCGCCCCGGCGTCACACGACGCCACGCGGGATGCGCATGTCGGCGGACTCGGCCATGCTTGAGCCATCCCGACCGGAAAGGCCCGACCCATGCCCCGTCGCCCCCGCATCCGCACCGCCGCCCTCGCCGCCGCGGCGGCGGTCACCGCCGCCCTCGCACTCGCGGCCTGCAGCGCCGGCGGAGAGTCGGGCGGCACCGGGCCGAGCCCCGAGGGCTACGTCACCGACGGCAAGCTCACGATCGGCACGGCAGAGCCGGCGTACTTCCCCTGGGTGATCGACGACGCGCCCGAGTCGGGCGAGGGCTTCGAGGCGGCCGTGGCCTACGCCGTGGCCGACGAGCTCGGCTTCGAGCAGTCCGACGTGGTGTGGGTGCGCAGCACCTTCGATCAGGCGATCGCTCCGGGCCCGAAGGACTTCGACTTCAATCTGCAGCAGTTCTCCATCACCGATGAGCGCAAGCAGTCGGTCGACTTCTCGTCCCCGTACTACGAGACCACCCAGGTCGTCGTCACCCTCGAGGGCTCCCCCGCGGCCTCGGCCACTTCGATCGCCGAGCTGAAGCCGCTGCTCATCGGCGCGCAGACGGGCACGACGAGCCTCGACGCCGTCGAGCAGCAGATCGCGCCCGACGCCGGGGCCCAGGTCTTCAACACCAACGACGACGCCAAGCTCGCGCTGCAGAACGGCTCGGTGGACGCGATCGTCGTCGACCTGCCCACGGCGTTCTACCTCACCGGCGCCGAGCTCGACGGCGGCAAGATCGTCGGCCAGCTGCCCGCGACGGGCGGCGGCGACCAGTTCGGCCTCGTGCTCGCCAAGGACTCGCCGCTCACCGCGAAGGTGAGTGCCGCGGTCGACGCGCTCCGCGAGAACGGCACGCTCGACGAGCTGGCCGCGACCTGGCTCGGGGGCGACGACACGGCCCCGCTGCTGAAGTGACGACGGGCGGGGCTCGGCAGCGCTCGGCTACCGTGGTCCAGTGACCGACACCGACTGGCAGCCCAGCGAGATCGAGCTCGGGCGCCGCCGGTGGCGGCGCGCGCAGACGCGTCGTTCGGTGCTCGTCAGCGTCGCGAGCACCCTCGTGTTCGCCGGCGTGCTGGCCTGGGCCGTGCTCGGCTCTCCCGGCTGGGCCAAGGTGGCGCAGATGTTCCTCGACCCGCAGATCGCGCTGGCCTCGTTGCCGCGCATCCTCGAGGGGCTCTGGCTGAACATCCAGGTGCTCGTGTTCGCGGCGATCGGGGTGGCCGTCGTGGCGATCACGCTCGCGACCATGCGCACGCTCCGCGGGCCGGTGTTCTTCCCGCTGCGGGCGCTCGCGGCCGGCTACACCGACCTGTTCCGCGGGATGCCGCTGATCATCGTGCTCTACCTCGTGGGATTCGGCATCCCGGGGCTCGGCTTCTTCCCGCGGGTGCCGGTCGCCGTGTGGGGCACGATCGCACTCGTCCTCGTCTACTCGGCCTACGTGGCCGAGGTGTTCCGCGCCGGCATCGAGGCCGTGCACCCCTCGCAGCGCCTCGCCGCCCGCTCGCTCGGCCTCAGCCATGCCCAGACGATGCGCCGCGTCGTGCTGCCGCAGGCGGTGCGCAAGGTCACCCCGGCGCTCATGAACGACTTCGTCGCGATGCAGAAGGACGTCGGCCTGATCTCGGTGCTCGGCGCCGTCGACGCGGTGCGGGCCGCGCAGATCGAGACGGCGCACTACTTCAACTTCACGCCCTACGTCGTGGCGGGCCTGCTCTTCGTGCTGCTCGCCCTGCCCACGATCCGCCTGACCGACTGGGTCACGGCCCGCATGCGGCGACGCGAGCAGATCGGCAGCATCGTATGAGCGACTCCCCCGTGCTGGAGATGCAGGGCGTGCGGCGCGCCTACGGCGAGCGCGTCGTGCTCGCCGGCGTCGACCTCGAGGTGCGGAAGCACGAGGTCGTCGCGCTCATCGGGCCCTCGGGCTCCGGCAAGTCGACCCTGCTGCGCACGGTCAATCTGCTCGAGCCGATCGACGACGGCGTCATCCGCCTCGCCGGCCGCGACATCAGCGACCCCCGCGTCGACGCCGACGCGGTGCGCGCCCGGATCGGCGCCGTCTTCCAGCACTACAACCTGTTCCCGCACCTCAGCGTGCTCGACAACGTCACCCTCGCCGCCCGGCTGGTGCACCGGATGCCTCGGGCCGACGCCGAGCGCCGCGGCCTCGAGCTCCTCGCCACGATCGGGCTGGGCGAGTTCGCCTCGGCGTTCCCCGATCGGCTCTCGGGCGGGCAGCAGCAGCGCGTGGCGATCGTGCGCGCGATCGCGAGCGAACCCGAGCTGCTGCTGCTCGACGAGGTGACGAGCGCGCTCGACCCCGAGCTCGTGGGCGAGGTGCTCGCCCTCGTCCGCTCGCTCGCCGAGGGCGGCACGACGATCCTCATGGCGACGCACGAGATGGCGTTCGCGCGCGACGTCGCCGACCGCGTCGTCTTCCTCGACGGCGGCGGCATCGTCGAGCAGGGGCCGGCGCGCGAGTTCTTCGCCGCGCCGCGCGAGGCGCGCACCCGCGAATTCCTCGCCCGCGTGCTCCCCTGACGCCGTGTCAGCCGAGCAGCTCGCCGATGGCGTGCGGCACGTGCGCCGAGACGTCTGACGCCGTGATCGGACCCCCGCCGTTCGCGGCGACGGCCAGCTGGCCGGCCCGGCCGTGCAGCAGTGCGGCGGTCGCGGCGAGCGGCGCCAGCGCGTGCGCATCGTGCGCGAGCCGATCGTGCGCGTTCGCGACGAGCGCGCCGAGTATCCCGCCGAGCACGTCGCCGCTTCCCGCGGTCGCGAGCCGGTGCGTGGGCGCGGTGACCGAGATGGTCGCGCCGTCGGGGTCGGCGATGCAGGTCACCGCGCCCTTCAGCAGCACGACCACGCCGAGCTCGTGGGCCGCCCGAACCGCCCAGGCGCGCGGATCGGCCCGCACCTCGTCGACGCTCGTGGCGACCTCGCGATCCGCGAGCAGGGTGGCGAGCTCGCGCGCGTGCGGCGTGATCACCGTCGGCGCGGTGTGCGCGCCGACGAGGTCGAGCCCGCCCGCGTCGAGCACCACCGGCACGCGCGAGGCGAGCGCGTGCTCGAGCTCGCCGGTGAGCACGAACGACCGACGCGCGGGGTCCATGCCGGATCCCAGCAGCCACGCCTGCACCCGCCCGCCGACGGTCACGGCCTCGGGCGTGCGGGCGAGCACGAGCGCGCGAACGGGCCGAGGGCCCGTGTAGCGCACCATTCCGGCGCCGGCCCGCATCGCGGCCTCGACGCCCAGCAGGGCGGCGCCGGGGTACTCGTGCGATCCGGTGACGACGCCGAGCACCCCGCGGGAGTACTTGTCGTCGTCGGCCTCCGGGGTTCGCACCCAGGGGCCGGCGTCCGCCGCCCGCCATTCCCGCCATGCCGTCGCCGCCATGCTTCAACGATAGGTTGAGGGGCGATGACTCCGACACCCCTCGCCCCCATCTCGCTCGCCCCGCACGTCGTGGTCTTCGACTACGGCGACGTCATCTCGCTCGAGCCGAGCGCCGCCGATCGCGCCGCGCTGACCGCGCGGGCAGGCGTCGACGCCGCCGATCCCGCCTTCTGGCGGGCGTACTGGGCGCACCGCGAGCCGCTCGACCAGGGCACCGCGTCGATCGCGGAGTACTGGGCGGCCATCGCGGGCGATCTCGGCACGAGCTGGTCGCCGATCGACGTGCACGAGCTGTGGGCGCTCGACCACCGGGGGTGGCTCAGCGTGAACCCCGGCACCCTCGCCGTGCTGCACGCGCTGGCCGACGGCGGCACGCGCCTGGCGCTGCTCTCCAACGCCGCCGCGGACTACACGGGCTGGCTGCGGCACGGCTCGTTCGGCGCACTGTTCGAGCGCGTGTTCGTGAGCGGCGAGCTGAAGCTCGTGAAGCCGGGCGCCGCGATCTACGAGCACGTGATCGCCGAGCTCGGCATCGAGCCGGCGCAACTGCTCTTCGTCGACAATCGGGCCGAGAACGTCGAGGGTGCGCGCGCCGTCGGCGGCGACGGCCACGTCTTCACCGATGCGGCGGGCCTCGAGGGCTGGCTGCGATCGCTCGCCGCGGGCGCCGACGGCGCCGGGGCGGAGGCCGGCGCATGAGCGAGGTCGTCGGCCTGCCCGCCGAACCGGGCTCGGTCCCGGC
>JBDIAF010000035.1:0-9209 GCA_039812245.1 Agromyces sp.
CGCCGACGCGGGCGCCGACACGGCGACGAGGGCGACGCCGGCGAGCAGCGCGGCGATGCGGCGTCGGGTGAATCGCGTCATGGTCCGATCCTGCCGCCGCCGAGGCATCCGGCCGCCGTCGTCCGCTCGCGCGGTGGACGGGGCGCGGCGCGATCCGGTTGGGGAGGGGGAGTCGGGATGATAAGCTCTCAGAGCGCCTCGCACGTCGGGGCGACTACGCGTGCCCATTCGGCAGCAGACTCCATTCAGTCCGGTTCGAGCTCATCACGAGCGGGAGCCGGCGGAGCCGTGCCGGGCACCAGGGCTCCCGGCCGCCGGCCGGGTGCGACAACTGAGAACAGAAGGAGTACGGCTCATGGCCGTCGTCACCATTCGCCAGCTGCTCGACAGCGGCGTGCACTTCGGGCACCAGACCCGCCGCTGGAACCCGAAGATGAAGCGCTTCATCTTCACCGAGCGCTCGGGCATCTACATCATCGACCTGCAGCAGTCGCTCGCCTACATCGACAAGGCCTACGACTTCGTGCGCGAGACCGTCGCGCACGGCGGCACGATCCTCTTCGTCGGCACCAAGAAGCAGGCGCAGGAGTCGATCGCCGAGCAGGCGACCCGCGTGGGCCAGCCCTACGTCAACCAGCGCTGGCTGGGCGGTCTGCTCACCAACTTCAGCACCGTCTCCAAGCGCCTCGCGCGCATGAAGGAGCTCGAGGAGCTCGACTTCGACGGCACCACCTCGGGCTTCACCAAGAAGGAGCTGCTGCTCAAGAAGCGCGAGCTCGACAAGCTGCACAAGTCGCTCGGCGGCATCCGCAACCTGTCGAAGACGCCGTCGGCGCTCTGGGTGGTCGACACCAAGAAGGAGCACCTCGCGATCGACGAGGCCAAGAAGCTCGGCATCCCCGTCATCGGCATCCTCGACACCAACTGCGACCCCGACGAGGTCCAGTACCCGATCCCGGGCAACGACGACGCGATCCGCTCGGTGGCGCTGCTCACCCGCATCATCGCCGACGCCGCCGCCGAGGGCCTCATCGAGCGCCACCAGAAGCCCGAAGAGGCCGGCAACGTCTCGGCCGTCGAGCCGCTCGCCGAGTGGGAGCAGGAGCTCCTCCAGCAGGGCGCCGCCACCGAGAAGGCCGTCGAGACCGAGGCCGAGGCCAAGGTCGAGGCCGCCGAGGTCGTCGACGAGGCCGCGACCGAGATCGCCGCGACCGAGTCCGAGGCCGACGCCGCGGGCGCAGAGGCCGCGGCCACCCCCGCCGAATAAGTCCCCAGACGCACAACGTCCCCGAAGGAGACAGCCACACATGGCAATCAGCATCGCTGACATCAAGGCCCTGCGCGAGCAGCTCGGCACCGGCATGGTCGACACCAAGAAGGCGCTCGAAGAGGCCGGCGGCGACCTCGAGAAGGCGACCGAGATCCTGCGCCTGAAGGGTGCGAAGGGCAACGCCAAGCGCGCCGACCGCTCGACGAGCGAGGGCCTGGTCGCGGCCAAGGAGTCGCCGGCCGGCTACACGATGATCCAGCTCGCCTGCGAGACCGACTTCGTCGCGAAGAACGAGAAGTTCATCGCCCTCGCCGACAAGGTGCTCGACGCGGTCGCCGCGGCGGGCGCCGCCGACGTCGAGGCCGCTCTCGCGGCTCCCGCCGACGGCAAGACGGTCGCCGAGGTCATCGACGAGCAGGCCGCCACCCTCGGCGAGAAGGTCGAGCTCTCGAAGGTCGTCACCCTGTCGGGCGACGAGTTCGCGGTCTACCTGCACAAGACCTCGAAGGACCTGCCGCCGCAGATCGGCGTCGTCGTCGCCTACACGGGTGACGACGCCGAGACCGCGCGCGCCATCGCCCAGCACATCGCGATGTTCGACCCGAGCTACCTCACCCGCGACGACGTCCCCGCCGACATCGTCGAGAAGGAGCGCGAGCTCGTCACCGAGATCAGCCGCAACGAGGGCAAGCCCGAGGCCGCCCTTCCGAAGATCGTCGAGGGTCGCCTCACCGCGTTCTTCAAGCAGGTCGCCCTGCTCGAGCAGGACTACGCCCGCGACAACAAGCAGCAGGTCAAGAAGGTGCTCGACGACGCCGGCCTGACCGTGACCGGCTTCGCCCGGTTCAAGGCCACGGCCTAGCCGCACGATGAGGAGTCCGGATCGCCGAGCGATCCGGACTCCTTTTCTGTGCGCCGCGGTTTCGACCGAGCACCGGCGCAGCGGGCGCGCAACGCACTAGTTTGTTCTCAGACGAGCGGAAGGAACCCACCAGCATGACCGAGACCCACAAGCGACGCAGGGTCCTCCTGAAGCTCTCCGGCGAGGCGTTCGGCGGGGGCTCGCTCGGGGTGAACCCCGACGTGGTGAGCCAGATCGCCCGCGAGATCGCCGACGCGGCCCGCACCGTCGAGGTCGCGATCGTCGTCGGCGGCGGCAACTTCTTCCGAGGTGCCGAGCTCAGCCAGCGCGGGATGGATCGCGGGCGCGCCGACTACATGGGCATGCTCGGCACGGTCATGAACTCGCTCGCGCTGCAGGACTTCCTCGAGCAGGCCGGAGCCGAGACCCGCGTCCAGTCGGCGATCTCGATGACGCAGGTCGCCGAGCCCTACATCCCGCGCCGGGCAGAGCGGCACCTGGAGAAGGGCCGCGTCGTCATCTTCGGCGCCGGCGCGGGCCTGCCCTACTTCTCGACCGACACCGTCGCGGCGCAGCGTGCGCTCGAGATCGACGCCGACGTCGTGCTCGTGGCGAAGAACGGTGTCGACGGCGTCTACTCCGACGACCCGCGCACCAACCCCGATGCCCACAAGATCGACCGCATCAGCTACCACGAAGCGCTGCAGCGCGGCCTCAAGGTCGTCGACTCGACGGCCTTCAGCCTCTGCATGGACAACGGCATGCCGATGCAGGTGTTCGGCATGGAGCCCGCGGGCAACGTCACCGCGGCGATCCTCGGCTCCGAGCTCGGCACCGTGGTGTCGAACGGCGTCGAGGCCGCCACTCGATAGACTGTCCCAAGGCTTAGAACCGTAAGGAGTTCGACGTGATCGCGGATGTACTTTCCGACGCTGGTACGCGCATGCAGAAGGCCGTCGAGGCGGCGAAGGAGGACTTCTCCACCGTTCGCACGGGGCGCGCGAACCCGCAGCTCTTCCAGAAGATCCTGGTGAGCTACTACGGCACGCCGACGCCGCTCGCGCAGCTCGCCTCGCTCGCCAACCCCGAGGCGCGCACGCTCGTCGTGACGCCCTACGACAAGGGGGCGCTGAAGGACATCGAGCAGGCGATCCGCGACACGCCGAACCTCGGGGCGAACCCGAACAACGACGGCAACATCATCCGCGTCACCCTTCCCGAGCTCACCGAGGAGCGCCGCAAGGAGTTCGTCAAGATCGTCCGCTCGAAGGCCGAGGACGCGCGCGTCGCCGTGCGCAACGTCCGCCGCAAGGCGAAGGACGACCTCGACGCGCTCAAGGGCGAGGTCGGAGACGACGAGGTGGCGCGCGGCGAGAAGGAGCTCGAGCAGGTGACCAAGGCGCACGTCGACCAGATCGACGAGGCGCTGAAGCGCAAGGAAGCCGAGCTGCTCGAGGTCTGAGGGCCCGACATGTCTGGCGTTCCTGAGGGGGAGCGCGACGAGGACTCGAAGCACCATCGAGCGTCGCGCGAGGAGTTCCGCGCGCAGGTGCAGGCGCGAAAGGCCGACATCGAGCGGCAGTTCGAGGCGGGCAAGGCGCAGTTCGACCAGGCGCAGGAGAAGATCCAGGCGCGCACCGGACGCAACCTGATCGGGGCGATCCTGATCGGCATCGTCTTCGGCGGTGCACTGCTGCTGAGCCTGCTGGTCGTGAAAGAGCTGTTCATGCTCTTCGCGGTCGTCGTGGCCGGGTTCGCGAGCTACGAGCTCGCCCAGGCGCTGCGCAAGGGCTCCTACCTCGTTCCGCGCATCCCCACGGTCATCGCTGCGGTGGTGGCCGTGCCGATCTCGTACTACGGCGGTGCCGGCGGCCAGCTGATCGCCGTGCTCGCGGGCATCGCGCTCGTCACGGTCTGGCGTCTGGTCGAGCAGGGCGTGCCATCGGTCGCACAGGCATCCGGCGGACTCCTGCGTGATCTCGCGGCCGGTGCCTTCGTCCAGGGCTACGTCACGTTCCTCGCGTGCTTCACGGTCGTGCTCACCGCCTCCGACGGCGGCCAGTGGTGGACGCTGGCGTTCATCATCGTCGCGGTCGTGGCCGACACCGGCGCCTACGCCTCGGGCCTGCTGTTCGGCAAGCATCCGATGGCGCCGGTGATCAGCCCGAAGAAGACCTGGGAGGGATTCGCCGGGGGAGCGGCCGCGAGCCTGGCCGCGGGCGTGCTGCTCTCGATCTTCATGCTCGGCAGCACGTGGTGGTTCGGCCTGATCTTCGGTGCCGCGATCCTGCTCACGGCGACGCTCGGCGATCTGGCCGAGTCGCTCATCAAGCGCGACATCGGCATCAAGGACATGAGCTCGTGGCTGCCGGGGCACGGCGGATTCCTCGATCGCCTCGACTCCATCCTCCCCTCGGCCGCCGTCGCCTTCGTGGCGTTCCAGATCTTCGGATGACCGTGCGCGATACTGGTTCGGTGTCTTCCACCTTCCCGCTCGCACGCAAACCGAAGCTCGGCTACCGGATCGACGAGGTCGACGAGTTCCTGCAGCTGGCGCGACGCGCCTACGACGGACGGCCGCTGCCCGACGATCCCGCGGTGACGGCCGAGTCGATCCGGCTCACGGCGTTCGGCATGCAGAAGCGCGGCTATGCGACCGCCCAGGTCGATGCCGCACTCGAGCGCCTCGAGGACGCGTTCGCCGCGCAGGAGCGGCAGAGTGCGGCGAGCCTGCACGGTGACGAGGCGTGGCTGCGCGAGGCGCGCACCACGGCGCAGGTGGTGGCGAATCGCCTCGCGCGCCCCGAGCGCGCCCGGTTCGACCGGGTGAACCCGCTCGTGCTCGGCTATCACATGGGCGAGGTCGACCGCTTCGCAGACAAGCTGACGCGGTACTTCCGCGAGGGCTGGCCGCTCTCGGTCGAGGACGTGCGCACCGTCACCTTCACCGCGCAGCGCGGCGGGTACCGCGAGGCCCAGGTCGACCTCGTGCTCGACGCGGTCGTCGACGTCATGCTCGCGGTGCGATGAGGCGCCCCGTTTCGCTAGACTCGACGCATCGTGGGTAGGCATTCGGGAGCGGGCGCGACGGGCGCGGCGCTTCGGGCTTCCCGCACGGATGCGGCCGCTCCGCCTGTGGCGGCTGCGCTCGCGACGGATGCCTCGACGCCGCGTTCCGGCCGGGTGCCGGCCTCGGTGCGCTCGCGCACGAAGCAGGCGCTGACGGTCGGCTTCGCGTTCGCCGCCTGCCTCGGCATGGCGTTCGTCAACCTGGTCGACCCGTACAGCGGTGCCACGGCCTCGGCCGAGTTCGGCGCGGCTGGGGGCCGATTCGGGGGCGCCGAGGTGCAGGACTACCGGGCCGAGGGAGACTACACGCTCTCGGTCGGCAACGAGTCCTACGTCGCCGAGAAGAAGCCGGAGCCCGTCGTCGCGGCCCCGGCCGAGGTCGCGTGGGCTCCGCCCGCGGTCACGCCCGATCCCGGTTCCGCGCAGGCGTACGCCGCGGGTGCCGTGGCCGCCCGAGGCTGGCCGACGAGCGAGTTCGACTGCCTCTACGCCCTCTGGGCCCGCGAGTCGGGGTGGCGCGTCAACGCCTACAACGCGTCGAGCGGCGCCTACGGCATCCCGCAGGCGCTCCCGGGCTCGAAGATGGCGACGGCGGGCGCCGACTGGGAGACGAACGCCGCCACGCAGATCGAATGGGGGCTCGGCTACGTTTCGGGCCGCTACGGCACGCCCTGCGGTGCGTGGGCGCACTCGGAGTCGTCCGGCTGGTACTGAACCGTCGTCGTCCGACCGGCGGCGACGGCCCGTAGACTGGGGACATGGCCCCCTCGCATCGCTCCCGCGGCAGGGCCGCGCGAGCGCGCGAGCCGCATCCCGAGCTCGACGTCGAACGCATGACCGCGGGGTGGCGTCGCACCGAGGTGCGCGGCGGGCGGGAGTGGAACGTGCAGCCCGTCTCCGAGTCGCAGGCGCAGAAGGCGTACATCTGCCCGGGTTGCGGCCAGACGGTCGCGCCCGGAACCGCCCACCTCGTGGCCTGGCGCGCCGACGGCGTGCTCGGCGATGCCGCCGATCTCGCAGCCCGGCGGCACTGGCATCCCAGCTGTTGGAGGATCGCACGATGAACGAAGCCGTCGAGATCCGCGCGGGCGTCACGCTGCCGGCGCGTCGGGAGGACGTCGAGCTCGTGACCAGCGACGGGTTGCGGCTCGTCGGCGAACTCGCCCTGCCGCTCGAGCGCGACCCGGTCGCGACGCTCGTCACGCTGCATCCGCTGCCGACGGCGGGCGGGTTCATGGACTCGCACATCCTGCGGAAGGCGGCCGCCAGGCTGCCGGCACTCGCCGATCTCGCGGTGCTGCGGTTCAACACGCGGGGCACGACGTCGCCGCGCGGCACCAGCGAGGGCGCCTTCGGCGAGGGCGTGGCCGAGCGCGCCGACGTCGCGGCCGCGATGGCCTTCGTCGAGCAGCGGGGGCTGCCCCGCCCCTGGCTCGTCGGCTGGTCGTTCGGCACCGAGCTCGCCCTGAAGTACGGGCTCGACCACGGCATCGAGGGCGCGATCCTGCTCTCGCCGCCCCTGCACCGCACGAGCGAGGCCGAGCTCCACCGCTGGCGCGATGCGAGTCCCCGGCTCGTCGCCCTCATCCCCGAGCACGACGACTACCTGCGTCCGGCCGAGGCTGCGCAGCGCTTCGCGGGCCTGCCTCGCCTCACCCGCATCGACGTCGAGGGCGGTCGCCATCTCTGGGTCGGCGAGGCGCAGACCCGGCGGGTGCTCGACGAGATCGTGCGTGTCGTGAATCCGGCGGCGCTGCCGCTGCCGGCCGAGTGGCCGGCCGCCGAGGTCGCCGCGGGCTGAGCGGAGTCAGCGCTCGTTCTGCCTCGGGACGACCACCTGTTTGACGATGAGCAGCGCGGCCGCGGCGACGGGGATCGCGATGAGGGCTCCGAGGATGCCGAGCAGCTGACCGCCGGCGAGCGCCGCGATGACGACCAGGGCTCCCGGCACCTTGACCGCACGATTCATGATGCGCGGGCTCAGCACGTATGCCTCGACCTGCATGTACACGATGTAGTACACGGCGGCGACGAGTGCGGTCAGCGGCGAGCCGAGGCCTGGGATGAGGCAGACGAGGACGATGATCACCGAGCCGGTGAGCGTGCCGACGAGCGGCACCAACGAGAAGACGAAGGCGACGAACGCCAGCACGGCCGAGAACGGCGCCTGGATGATCGAGAGGAAGACGAAGCTCGCGATGCCGTTGATCGCCGCGAGCGACACCTGTCCGATGACGTAACGGCCCACGGACTGCGAGATCTGCTCGGTGAGGTCGGCGAAGCGCTCGCGGCGCGATGCCGGGACGAGCTGGTACACCCCGCGCTTCATCGCTCCGAGCGAGGCCGTGAAGTACAGCGTCAGGATGACCACGATGATGACCGCGAACAGGCCCGAGCCGAGGGCGACCGCGACCTGCCAGACGCCGCCGGCGAGTTCGCTGATCTTGTCGGGGTCGCTCACGAAATCGACCACTCCGCCGGAGACGCTGTCCCAGATCGCCTGCACGTTGAGCAGCGGGAACTGGTCCTGCACGGCGTCGAGGGTCTCGTTCACCCCGTCCTGAGAGTTGAGGTTCGCGATGAGCAGCGGGACCCGGTCGACGAGCTGACCGACCTGCTCGACGACGATCGGGATGACGGCGAAAAGCAGGGCGGTGACGACCGCCGCGACCCCGGCCATCACCGCGAGGATCGCGCCCCAGCGCGGCATGCCCCGGCGCTCGAGCCACGCGATGGTGGGCTCGAGCCCGAGGGCGAGGAAGAGGGCGGCGCCGACGTAGGTGAGGATCGTCGACAGGCTCGCGATCGACATCAGGATGAGCAGCCCGACGCCGACGCCCAGCGTACCGACCAGACCGACGCGGAAGGCGTTCTGGATCTTCATGCCCGGTGCCGCCCTCGCTCGCGCTACTTGGTGTCTGCCGCGACCTGCTCGGCCTGGGTGAGCACGCCGCGCAGGCTCTCGAAGTAGCCCGCCACGGCGTCGCGCTCGATGCGGATCTGCGAGAGCCGGTCCTCGGCGTCTGCCACGAGGGCGCGGGTCCGCTCCTCTGCGTCGGCGATGAGCTTGCGGGCCTGCTCGTGGGCGGCCTGCACGCGCTGCCGGCTCTCCTCCTCGGCCCGCTCTCGGCCCGCGGCGATCTCGGCGCGGACCTCGCTCGCGTACCGCTCGGCCTCCGCGCGGTTCTCGGCGGTGCGGGCGATGGCGTCGGCGAGTTCGGCGTTCGCGTCGTCGAGGAACTTCTTGGTCTCCGCGACCCCCTGCTGGTGTGCGGCGAGCAGCTCCTGCTCGGCCTCGTCGCGCTTGGCGGCGAGCTCGGACTCGAGGTCGATGCGCGCCTGCTCGACCTCGCGCTTCATGCGGTTGACCTCGTGCGTGGTCTTCTTGCGCATCGAGGTGAGCTGGTTGTCGAGGTCGATGCGGGCCTGCTCGGCCTCGGCGTCGAAGTCGGCGCGCGCCTGCTCCTGCTCGAGCGTGAGGTCGGCCCGCATCTGCTCCAGCTCGGCTGCGTGCTTCGTGCGCATGCGCGCGAGCTCGTGCTCGAGCTTCTGCTTCGCGGTCTCGGCTTCGCGTTCGAGGTCGACGCTCGCCTGCTCCCGCTCCTGCGCGAGCGCCGCACGGCCGGCGGCGAGTTCGCGTTCGAGGTCGGTGCGGGCCTGCTCGAGCTCGTGCTCGAGGGCGGTGCGGGCCTCGGCGATCTCGGCCTCGATGCCCTCTCGTGCGGCGGCCGTCTCCGCGGCGAGGTCGAGTCGCGCCTGCTCGGCCTCGCGCTCGAGGTCGATGCGGACCTGCTCGGTCTCGCGGGCGAGCTCGGCGCGTGCGCGGTCGAGCTCGATGGCGACCTCGGCGCGCGTCTGCTCCGTCTCCTGAGCCAGTCCGGCGGCGGTGGCCTTGGCCTCGTCGGCCTCGGCGTTCGCCGCGGCGAGCAGCTCGGCCGCGCGGCGCTCGGCGCTCGAGGTGGTCGCGGCGGCCTCGCGCTTCGCGGTGGCGCGCAGCTCTGCGGTCTC